>JBCCWS010000003.1 GCA_039193195.1 Pseudomonadota bacterium | reverse complement strand
GTTCAACCACCGGGGCGAGGAATTCGTCGGGGACCGCGTCCCATTGCCTGCCAACCGGCCGGATCTCGAGGACTTTCGCCTCCTCGAAGACCTCGAGCGCCGCGAGGACCATCGGATGCGACGCACTAGGGCGCTGCCCTAACCCGTGCGTCAGGCGATCTGCTGCGAGCCCAAGCAGCAGATCGCCAGCGCAGCCCTTCGGTGCGCTCGCCGCTTACTCGCGGCAATCGGACCACTGCAGGAAGAAGTCTCGCAGATCCAGCTGCGTGAACGCCCCGTCACGATTCCAGTCACCCACGCAGCGCTCTGCGTCCAAGGCGAAGCGGAACGCTCGCAAGTCGACGCCGTTCACGATGCCATCCTGGTTGATGTCCGTGAGCGCGCAGGACGTGGTGGTATCCACGCTCTGCAGCCAGGTGCGCCAGGAGTTGTTCAGCGCGTACTCGTGATGCGCCCAGTACACGGTGGGCTCCACCGGGTCGAACTGGACCGCGCTGTAGTCCCCCCAACGGCCGAGCGTGTAGCCGCCCACCGTGTCCTGGTGCTGAAGCGCTTCGACCACCGTGCCAGGGCGTGAGCAGGGGCTGCGGTAGGCGCTGCCCATGGAGATGAATTCACTGGCCGAAGAGCGCGAGTAGGTGATGGCCACGCTGCCGTCGTCACCGGCGTTGATCGCGCCGAAGTAGGTGCGCACGTCGGGCCCGAGGTCAATGTCACCGGACTGCACCAGCGCCGGCTGATCGCCGGAGGTGGGCCAGCCGTTGATGGCCAGCTCGTACCAGCGCGCCACCACGCGCGTGGGGTTGATGTGGTGGGTGGCCCATAGGTTGCCGTCTGGGCCCTGGTCGACGGACCAGAAGCGCGCGTCGAAGGTTTCCGGCCGGCTGGTGGTGCCCGCTTGCGGCGGGTCTTCCGGGGCCCCGTAGGCGGGCACGGTGACGTCCACGAAGTCCGTCGTGGGGGCGCCGAGCAGATCGCTGAAGGCGATGATGCGCACCTGCGTGTTGTTGTCGAAGGCTTCCTTGTGCTCGACCAGGTAGAGCGTGTCGCCCGTGCCCGTGGTCACCCGCGGGTAGCCCGCCGACTGGGTGATGGTAGGAAACAGGAATTCGCGGCTGATGGCCGGCGGGTCGCCCGCCAGCAGCGAGGCCTTGTCGTAGGCGTAGACGGCATAGACGGCACCGCGGCCGAAGCCATCACCGGTGATGACCAGCGCATCGTCGGTCACGCCGATGTTTGGCGAGTCGAAGAGGTCGCCCGAGGTGGCGGTGGTGTCGAAGCGGTAGCGGAACCAGTCGCCGTTGGGATCGTCGTCGTCGGAGACGGCCACCAGCACGTAGCTGCGCCCGCCCGGGGCGAAGGCCTCGGCGGCCATCGCGATGAAGCGGCCCGCGCCAGCGTCGTAGATCGCCTCCGGGTCGAAGATGAAGTCCGATGCGCCGACCGAGCCCCAGAAGCCATCGGCGCCTTCGATGCCGTCGCGGAAGGTGCGGGTGCCGTCCTTGGTGTAGAAGGCGATCTCACCGTTCACGATGGCCACCAGGTGCTCGGGGCCCACGGCGAGGTGCGGGTCAGGCGGCGTGACGCCCGTGTTCACTACCCCGGTAAAGCCGATGCCATTCGCCGAGGCGATCACCTCGCGTTGCTCGGGCCCGGCAGGGCGCTCGCCGAAGGTCGGCGGTAGGTGAGGTTGAGCGCCGAGGGCGACCTCGCCCTCGCCCTGCGGTGCCCCGGCGACCGGCAGGTAGGGGCGCATCGTGTCGGTCACGCCGGCGAGGCGGTGCGCGTCTGCCTCGACGGGTGCGGCGTGGCGTAAGGTGACGCCGACGCCGTGCTCGTCTTGCGCGTCGAGGGCGCCGTGCCAGGTGGCGAGCAGCGTGCCGTCCTTGGCGAAGGCCAAGCGCTGGGTGCCGACCGCCTCGGTCAAGGTCTTGGGTCCGGTGCTTGCCAGGGCGAGCGGTGAGGGCGCTGCGAGCGGCGAGAGCGCGGCATCGAAGCGCCTCAGCAGCACGTCGCTTTGGGCGCCACGGTGGCGGTTGAAGGCGATGGCGATGGTGCCGTCGGCGTGAGCGGCGATGGCCGCACCGTTGTGGTGATCACTTTCGTTAGGTTCGGTGACCTCCACGGCAGCGCCCAGGCGCCCGCCCAGGTCATCGAGGCGTGCCGCGATGACCTGGTACGCGGCATCCTCACCTGCGTAGGGCGCATGCCAGGCGATGACGTAGCCGCCCGGGTGGGCGGTGATCACCGGTTCCACCGCGCCGGCGGTGCTGACGCGGTGTGCCGCTCCTTCCCAGGCGCCGTCCGCGCTCAGCACGCGGCGCCACACGCCCTGGCTGCGCCCGGTGGTGGCGTCGGAGCGCACGTAGGCGACGGCCACCCTGCCATCGCGACCGAGGGCGACGCTCGGCGATGTGGTGCGATAGGTGTTGCCCTCATCGACGGCCATCTCCTCGCCGCCGGTGCCGCCTTTCGTTAAGCGCCTCAGCACCACCTGGGGCATTGCGTCCGGTGCGCTGTCCGTCCAGGCGATGGCGGCGCCGCCGTCTGGCAGCGTCGCGAGCGCGGGAGTCATCTGGTCACCGGCGGTCCTGGTGTTGACGAGCAGCTCCGAGCCGCCCTGGCCGTCGGCGTCGAAGCGGCGAGCGATGATGGCCGCGCCGTCGCCATCCTGGCCGGCGCTCTGCCACGCGGCCCAGGCGGAGCCGTCCCGCGCGTGATCGACGACAGGTGCCGTTAGGTGATGTTTGCGCCACAGGCCGAGGGGGTTCTCTTCGCCGAGGGCGAATCCCGCGGCATCGAAGCGCTGGCGAAGCACGGTGGCGCGACCAGATTCCTGCCGTCGACTCGTCCACACCACGGTGAAGCTGCCGTCCTCGGCGACGGCCAGGGCCGGCGCATGCTGAGCGGAGTAGGTAAACGTGTTGGCGCGGAATTCAGTCACCTTCGCTGTCGGTCGATCCGGCGCTCGCTCGGTGGCGACGGTGCTGGCGAGGGGGAAGCTGAGGGCGAGGCTGATCGAACTGATCAAGGCCCAGCTGGGAACGGAGCGTTGCATGTTGGGAACCATCCTTGGGGTCAAAGTGCAGCGACCCCACCAGTCTAGCCAGGGGCTCGCCGCTACGGATAGGCCAGCCGCGCCGCACCATGCATCGCCGCGTGATTCGTCGGGGTAAGTGGTGGACGGGCCCTGGCCGGCACCCTGATCTAGGGCGGGCCCCTAGATCACGCGGCCAGCGTTCAAGATGCCGTTGGGGTCTAAGGCGCGCTTCAGGCGTCGCATCAGGGCGATTTGCGCGTCGTCGCGACACAGGTGGAGCCAGTCTTTCTTGGTGCTGCCGATGCCGTGCTCAGCCGTGATCGTGCCGCCGACTCGTTCCACACGACGGTAGACGATGTCGTAAATCGTCGGTAGGTCCTGCTGCTTGCCGGTGGTCACGAGGAGGTGAAGATTGCCGTCGGCGATGTGGCCGAAAACCAAGGTCTGGCAGGCGCTGAAGTGCTCCTCGAGGGCGGCGCGCGTGTCCTCCACGAACTGCGCCATGCGCGGGATGGGTACGCCCACGTCGAAGGGGGCGACCGGTTGCATGTGGGGGATGAGCTCGCTGACCCCGTCCCGGATGGCCCACAGGGCAGCGGCCTCGCGCTGGTTCTTGGCGATCGTGGCATCGGCCAGAATCCCCTGCTCAAGCGCGCCCTCGAGGGCCGCTTCGGCCGCGGCCATCCCGCTGCTTTCGCTGATGCCCTCGGTCTCGATGAGGATGGCGAAGCCGCCGGTGCCGTCGAAGGGGTCCCGTGCGTCGATGGCCTGAACGGCGGCCCGGTAGTAGTCCTCCCACATCACCTCGTAGGCGCTGATGACCGGCAGCGTGCGCTCGAAGTGGTGGAGTAGGGCGAGCACGCGCTCGAAGTTCGCCACCTGGCAAAGGGCCGTGGGCCGGCTCGCCTTGCGCGCGAAGAGGCGGAAGGTCACCCGGGTGACGATGCCTAGCGTACCCTCCGTGCCGATGAACAATTGCTTTAGGTCGAAGCCGGCGTTGTTCTTCAGCAGCTTGTTATCGTCGTTGATGATCGTGCCGTCGGCGAGCACCGCTTCCAGTCCGAGCACCAGGGCCCGGGTCATGCCGTGCTGTACGACCTGGTTGCCGCCCGCGTTGGTGGCGACGATGCCGCCGGCGAGGCAGGAGCCGCGAGCGCCGAGATCGATCGGGAACTCGAGCCCCACCGCCTGCGCCGCTTCCTGGATGGTCTGCAGGGGCGTGCCGGCGCCCACGGTGATCGTGCGCGAATCGACGTCGAGTTCGTCGATGCGATTGAGGCGTTCCGTGGAGAGGCTGCATTCACCGGGTTGGGGCGTGGCGCCGCCGGAGAGGCCGGAGAGACCCCCTTGCACGACCAGGCGTTGGCCCGCCTCTTGGCACGCCGAGACGATGCGAGCGACGTCCGCTGTATCTCGCGGGCGAAACACGGCCGCGGGACGGTGCGGGTGTTCGCCGCTCCAGTCGCAGGCGTAGCGATCGCTCACCTGGTCGTCGAGCAGGTAGAGATCCGGCGCCAGGTCGGCGAGGACGGCTTCGATGGTCTGGCGTCGTCCTACCATTTTCCCGGCACGATGCCGAGGCGGTCGAATTGCTCGCCGAGCATCACACCGAGCTCGCGCTCCTCGCCCGTCTGGAGGTGGATGGCGGGGCGGCCGTGGGCAAAGCGGTAGTTGCACACCACGGCGATGTCGCCCACGCGCCAGTCGATGGGAATGCCGTAGCGGTCGTAGACGTCGATGAACAGCTTGAGCTCCTCGCGGGTGAAGGGGCTGTCATCGCCGAAGGTGAGCGTGAGGGGGCGCTCCTCGTAGGGCAGGTGCATGACCATCGGCCAGGCGTCGAACCACACCCCGTGGTCGGCGACACTGCAGAAGAGCAGGTTGCGCTCGAGTTGGGGGAAGAACTCGAAGGCCGAGGCGTAGTAGCGCGTCTTGAGGAGGCGCTTCGGGCCCCACTCGGTGCGCAGGCCGCGCGACTGGGCGATCGCCTCCGCCTCGGCCGGATCCTCCGTGGCCATGGAGTGCTGCCAGTGGTTGTAGACGCCGATCGGCGCCTGACTGTGGAAGGCGTCGCGATCCGTTAGGTTGCGGTGATAGCACACGCCGAGATCGCGCAGCTTCGCGCCAAGTTCGGTCTGCATGAGGGCATCGGTGGCCTGCAGATTATCCGAGACGTAGGTGTGCCCCCGGCCCGGCACCGCCTTATGGCAGAGGAAGGCCAGCATGCGCGTGCTGGCGCCGACGTAGGCCATCTCGTGGTGGTAGTGTAGCCAGGCCGTGAGCGGCGCGCCCACGTCGTACACGTTGGTCTCGATGGGGCTGCGCGGGTTGGCGCCGGCCGTGTAGTCCATCTCCCGGCGCATCACGTGCTTGGCGAAGCCGCGCATGGCCTCGAGGTCCTTGAGCCGCGTGTTGACGAGCAGCACCAAGCCTGTCGCGTCGAAGGTCCGTCGCATGCGCTCGGCGAGCGCGCTGTCGGGGGCGAGATCCTCCGCGGTCATGGCGTAGGCGTTGCAGTCGATGCGGTAGCTGTCGCTTGGCAGGACCGGTTGGTCGTAGCTCCAACGGGGCTCGATCACGTCGGGCAGGGGGGCGTGGTGTTCGGCGTGCACGGCGAAAACTCGGTTGGTCTCGAAATAGCCCGCGGGCGCCCTCACCTAAGCAGGCTTCCGCGACACCCCGGCGGGCCTCGTCAGCGGAGTATGCACACCGCATTGCGCCGCCGCTACGGTTCGGTTCATGGGCTGTGTTCGCAGGCTGCAGGGGGTGGCGTTGCTTCCACCTTTATGACGTGAAATCGAGGTCCGTTGGAGGCGCAACCATCGGGGCCGAGGGTGCCTATCGCCATCGGCCGGTGCGTCCCCTTATGCTGGCGGCACGTCGCCCTCGGCGTTAGCCCCGCTGTATAGGTTACCTAGATGATCGACTGGCTGATCTTCCTCCCGGCATGTTTCGCCCTCAATCTCGCCTTCGGGCCGAGCAATCTTCTGGCCATGACCCACGGGTCGCGACGCGGAATGGGCTTTGCCCAGCGTGCCGCGTGCGCGCGGCTGCTGGTCTTCGTCCCGATGATCGCCCTGAGCGCGCTCGGACTGGGTGTCTTGCTCACCGCCTCAGCGGCGCTGTTCACGGTGCTCAAAGTGGCAGGCGCGACGTACCTGATCTGGCTTGGCGTGTCGCTCTGGCGCGGGGCTGAGGCTGTGCCTACGCAAGTGGTCCAGGGGCACGAACTCACGCTGCGACGTGCCTTTCGAGCGGAAGCCCTGGTCGCGATGAGCAATCCTAAAGCGCTACTGATTTTCGCCGCGTTCTTTCCCCAGTTCGTGGTGGTAGAGCGCTACTGGCAGAGCTACGCTATGCTGGGCGCAGCGTTCATCGCCATGGAAGCGGTGGCGATCGCGGTCTACGCCGCCCTGGGACGCTTCGCAGCGCGATTTACGTCTGCCCGACTGCCCGCGGTGCAGCGCACCTCCGGGGCGACGATGGTGCTTTTCGGACTGCTCCTGCTGCTGAGCCCGCAGCCTTCGCGTTCCTAGCACTGTCGAGTACGCATGCGCGCCACACCGTGTGTCCTAGGTCTAGGCGCCCACTGCAAAGGGGGCGTCGGCGGGTCTTACTTCGCTCGCTCATGATTAGCCCACGCTGGCGTGCCTTACGCGTTTGTTTGCTAGCCAAGAGCGGTGAGCGCTAGCATCGCGCCGGGGAGTCGTGGCCGCGCAGGAGGGGTCGCCGTCGTGCTTGCAAACGTAAGAGTGCTGCTATTGGGTGTCGCTGCCGGCACGGTGTTGGGGATCTCGGCCGCGAACTGGTGGATGCGGGGCGCCGCAGACGGACCGGGCGCTGACCCGACGGCCCCTTCCCTCGCCAGCCTGCCGGACCGCGTGCCCGGGCAGAACCTGTCCTCCCGCGCCCTGGCGCGCGTCGACGCCCAGACCGCGCCGGCCCTGTCCTCCGCCCTGGCCCTGCCGACCGCCTTCGCCCGCGACCTTGCCCTGCATCGCCTGGCGCAGGAGAGCGACGCGGACGCGCTCGCGCAGATGATCGGTGCGGTGGCGGGCACGGGCCGTAGCAGCGGCGGGCGTTCGGCGGCGGCTGGGATCTTCCTCCAGCGCCTGGTGGGCCTCGCGCCCGAGCGGGCGCTGCAGATCGCCGTCGACGCGATGCCGATCGACACTGAGTACTTTTTGAGCGTCGTGTTCAGCAGCTGGGCGGAGAATGATCTCGAGGCGGCCCTGGCCGCCGTGGCAGGGTTGCCGTCGCGCCAGGCTCAGCAGATCGCGGGCGATGCGATCCTCTATGCCTGGGGGCGCGTGGACGATGAGCGCTTAGCCGCGATCGTGGATCGCTTGCCCAGTACCTATCAGTCTCGCCAGGCGCGCAACCGGGTGTTGGGTCGCCAGGTGGCGGAGGACCCGACGGCCGCCCTGGAGGCGGCCTTGGCGGTCGGCGATCGGGTAACGCGCTGGCAGCAGGTGGCTGCGGTGGGGCAGCTTTGGGCCAGTCGCGACCCAGCCGCCGCCCTCGCCTCGGCCGAGACCATCACCGATGCCAACGCGCGCCTGGCCTTCGAACGCGCGGTGATCTCGCGTTGGGCCAACACCGATCCCCACGCCGCTATCGCCACCGTCTCCAGACTGCGCCCGGGGCGAGAGCGCGGTCAGTGGCTGAGTTCGATCCTCGGCAAGCTGGCCAAGCAAGACGCTGGTGCCGCCCTGGAGTGGGCGGCGCAGCTACAAGCGGTGCATGGCCACCCGGGCTACGCGCAGGTGACCCTCAGGACGATTGCCGAGTACGACGCCGCCTTGGCCGCGGCCAATCTCGATCGACTGCCGAATGCGCAGGACAGGCGCTCGGTACTACCCTCCTTGGCTGTCGCCTTCGCCCGCCAGCAGCCTGAGACCGTGATGAGCTGGGTGAATTCTCTCGATAACAACAGCGAACGCCAGACGGCGTACGCAGCGGCCGTGAACGCCATCGCCCTCAGCGATCCCCTTGCAGCGCTGCAGCTGTTGCAGACCGCACCGAACGCGGCGATGCGAGATGAGGCGCTGGCCGGCGCCGTCCGCGTGGTGGCGGAGCGCAATCCCCAGGGGGCGGCGATGTTGCTCGACGCAGCGCCCGCCGGCAGCCTGCAGCATCGCCAGGCGGTGCAGACGCTGGCCTATCAGTGGGCAGTGGCAGAACCCTACGCGGCCCTCGCTTGGGCCCGCGAGCTGGACGATGGCGCGCGACGGGAGGCGATCGGGTCGGTGCTTGGCACTCTGGCGCAGCGCGACCTGTTCGCCGCGACGGAGTTGCTCGGCACCCTGAGCGGCGCCGACCGCCACCATGCGCTGCAGGGCGTGGCGCAGCGCTATGCGAGCCAGCGCCCGCAACAGATGCTGCAGTGGCTCGAGGCGTACGAGGGTGAACCTGGTTACGACGACGCGCTGCGCAACGCAATTAGCACCTGGATGCGCAATGATCCGAACGCCGCCTTCGACGCCGTACTTCGCCAGTTCGAGGCAACTGCTCTGCAGGATCTTGCGCCCTCGATGATGATGAGCTGGTCACAGCGCGATCCGGCGTCGGCCGCGGCTGCCATTGAACGCATGCCCGAGACGCTGCAGGCCAGTACGGCTAGCACGGTGGCCAGCATGTGGGCCCAGCAGGACAGCCGCAGCGCCCTGCGCTGGGCCGACGGACTGGATCGGGAGGCCGGGCGCGATCAAGCGATCGCCTCGGTCCTCACCAGCGGTCGGACCTTTGCTGGGGCCATGGGGGAGGAGGCCTTCGATTGGGTCGAGGAGATCGACGATGTGGAGCAACGTCAGATGACTGCCTACAACGTCCTCTCCAAGATCGCGCGAGACGACCCCCAACTCGCGCTCGCGAACCTCGATCGCGTGCCCTTGCCTCCGCGTCAGCGGGCGCTGTTGGTGCAGCGTATCGAGGATCAGTAGGCGGGAGCGGACGCCTCGCTGCGCGGTGATCATCGGACTACCCCCAGCACTCCAGCCGCGCCTGCCAACGAGCGCGGATCTGGCGAAGGAGGTATCCCTATAGCGGCCTCCAGGGCCTCGTCCCACCGACGCCAATCGCGAGATCGACAAGGGCCGTGGGCGCGAACATCCTCATCGCGTCGCTACCTTATGCCAGGTCCTATTTGATAATAATTCTCATTTGCATATAATGATGTTGCCTGAGTGGTCGACGAGACCGCCTGGTGCCTCTGCCACGTCACGATCCCGAGGGAGCGCCATCCATCACAGCCACGAGCAAAGCGTCGGTCGACCTCGGCGCCGTGCAGGAGACCCTGCTGATCCCGCTGGTTGGGCGGGCGATGGAAACGCGCAAGGGCCACGGTCTGATCGACGATCCTCTCGCGGTGGAGATCGTCAACGCTCTCGACTACGACTTCGATCGCTGGCGCAACGCCCCCAGCCTGGTCGGTGCATGCTTTCGCACCCGCATCTACGACGGGTTCGTGCGCGAGTTCCTCACCCGCTACCCCATGGGCACGGTGGTGGAACTCGGCTGCGGGTTGAACACGCGCTTCGACCGCGTCGACAACGGCACCGTCGAGTGGTTCGACCTGGACCTCCCCGACGTGATCGCCCTGCGCCGCCAGTTCGTTGACGACAAGCCCCGCTGCACGATGCTCGCCGCGTCGGTGCTGGACCTCGATTGGATCGCCAAGGTGCAGGCGAGCGACGGCCCGTGGATGTTCGTGAGCGAAGCGGTGCTGATTTACCTCGAGGCGGCCGAGGTGAAGACGGCCCTGCGCAACATCGTGGCCAGCGTCCCGCGCGCCCTGATCGCCCTGGACACGACCTCGACCGAGATGGTCAACACACAGGCGAAACACGATGCGATGAAGCACCTGCCGCCGGAGAGCTGGTTTCGCTGGGCCTGCGACGACCCGCGAGAGATGGAGGCATGGATGGCAGGCGTCTCCTTGGATCGCTCGCTGACCTTTCTCGACATGGACAAGGACCTGATCCGCTACCTGCCCTGGCCCCAGCGCATAGTCATGCGCTTCGCGCCAGGCCTGATGGCCCGGCGCGTGGGCGGCTATCGGATGAATTTGCTGAGGACCGGCGCCCCGCCGCTGGCCTGAGCCCAACCCCACTGGAGCGTTTGTATGCCAACGCAGTACGACCTCAGCGTAAGATCGAACCGCCCACTGTCGCCGCACATGCGCCGCATCGAGCTGCAGGGCGATTGCCTCGCGAACTTTCCCGAGGGCTACGAGAGTGCTCACGTGAAGGGCGCCTTTCCCGAGGGCGCCGGCGTGGTGCGGCGTTCCTACACGGTGCTCGAATTCAACCGCGATCAGCGCTACCTGACCATCGACTTCGTCGATCACGGCGATACGGGACCGGCCTCCCGCTGGGCTCGCCAGGCGCGGGTGGGCGATCCGCTGACTCTCTACGGACCGGGACCTAAGAAGCTCGTCGACCCCGCCGCGGATTGGTTCCTCATCGCGGGCGACATGACCGCCTTGCCGGCGATTGGTGTGAATTTGGCGCAGCTGCCTGGGCACGCTCGCGGCTACGCGGTGATCGAGGTGGTCGACGGTCGCGATATGCAAGACCTCACCGCGCCATCGGGCATCGAGGTGGTGTGGATCGTCGCCCCCGATAGCCGGCGTCCGAATGCGGCCCTGGTAGATGCCGTAGTCGCGCTGCCTTGGCTAGAGGGCACGCCGTACCCTTGGTTCGCCGGGGAGTTCGACGCCATGCGCCGCGTGCGCACCTACCTACGCGAGTACCGAGGTTTAGATAAGGGGCGCATGTACCTGAGCTGCTACTGGAAGTACGGCGACACGGACGAGGGCATGAAGCGCGCGAAGCGTTTGGATGCGCAGGCCGAGGCGTCGCGCGCCGAGGTGCTCACCCAGGCGGTGTAGTCCCGAGCGATCGTGATGCGTTTGGGGCGGTCCGCCCGGGAGGGCAGGCGGACCGCCTGATCACCGTGTCATCGCGTTGCGTTAGCGCCCCTCGCACTGCGCCGGCGTATCCGTCTCGTAGAAGACGCGGTCTTCGACAACCTTGCCATCCTCGAAGCGCAGCATGGCCGCGATGGGCAGGCGGAACGCCGCCCCGGGGAGCTCTGAGGACGCGGTGAACATCACCGCCACCCTATCGCCCTCAGCCACTACCACTTCCACCTGGTCGTGCACGTCGGGGATCTGCTCGAAGAGCGCCGCGTAGTTCGCGGCGATCGCCTGCGCGCCGATAGTCGGGCCGCAGTGCTCCGGTGAGAACACGCGCGCGTCTTCCGTGTAGAAGGTCTTGAGGGCGGTAACATCGTGGGCGTTGAAGGCCTCGAACATGGCGTCGACGATCTCCTTGTTCGACGGGGCGGTCGCGGTGGCAGCGGCACTGGCCATCAGTGCGCTCACGGCGGCCAGGGTTATCAGGCGAGTGGCGTCTTTCATGGGGTCACCTCCAGGTGATGGGTATCTAGGGGTAGGTACAGGTCGGTGCGCAGGGCCTCTTCCGGGGTCTCCTCCGGATCGTCTAAGTAGTGGAAGAGCAACGGTTGGTCGGCGATGCGCACGTCGGGGTCGGCGAGCGCGAAGCGGTACAGGTGATCAACCGCGTCGGGTAGGCCCGCGTACGTACCTATGTTTCGCGTGAGCAGGAAGCGACCACCGCCGACATTCTGGCGAGCGATATTGCTCGGTAGGTCGTTCGGCACCTGCAGAACCTTCAAGCCGCAGTCGAAGGGCAGGGCGGTGCCCTCGCTGGCGGTGATGTCCTGCCAGGGCCGGCCGACGATGGCCTCCACCAGCGCCGGATCGCCCACCGCTTCGAACAGCGCGATGTAGGTGGCGTTGAGCTTTGGGTAACGCCCCTCCGTGCGGATCGCCAGTATGCTGAAGGGCTCGAAGGACGCCAGTTCGATGCGCAGGGCAGGATCCTCCTCTCCCTGTGCCTTGGCGGGCGGTGCCGTGAGGGTCTGCACGGTTTGCGCAAGTCGCTGCGGGTCTGCCCGCAGGGTCGAGGCGGACTCGCTCACGTGGCGCCGAAAGGCCTTGGCGAAGGACTGGCTCGAGCCATACCCCGCTTCGAAGGCGGCGTCAGTCACCGACGTCTTTGGGTTCTCCAGCGCGCGCGCCGCCCTAGCCAAGCGCAAGCGGGTGAGCGTGTCCTGGCAGGTCTCGCCGGTCACGAGCGTGTACAGGCGGTGGAAGTGGAACTTCGAGAGCCCGACGTGCTGTGCCACCTCGTCGAGACTCGGCGTGCGTTCCTCAGCGAGCACGTCCGCCATGTATTGGGCAGCGCGTTCGATGCGTTGAATCGTGTCATGTGTCGTAGCCATGGGTTACCTCGTGTTTTCAGACAAGGTAATCCAAGGCAGGAGGCCCTGCGTGTCCGATCTTGCGCCCGCGGCGGTGGTGGCGCGCGGTCAGATCCAGGGTCCCTCCAACGCCCCAGGTCCATCGGCCGACACCACCGCTTCAGCGTGGGCGTGACCCTCTTTCCGATCTTCTGCGCCTTTCCTTAGTCGAGACCCTGACGCGTGTCCTGCCCCTTGCTGGCGCGGGCCGCCCGGGGTGATCCCTGACGCAGAAAACGGACGAAAACCCAATGAAACACTGTGCTCGACTCATCGGAATATTGCTGGCTTTGGCCTTGAGTGCCCCCAGCTTTGCCCAGACCATCATCCTGCACTTCGCCGACGGTTCCGAGGCCACGCGGGCCCCGGCGCTTGCGGATATCGATCTCGCCGACCTTCCCGCATCGGCGCATACCCTCTCCGGTGCCGACCTCGTGCTCGACACGCAGGTGCTGATGCGCGACGGCCAGACCCTCGAGGAGATCGTTTCGGCCCCACCAGGCGCGGAGGTCAACTTCGCCACTCGCTTCAACCGCCTTGATTCGCTGGAAGTGCCCTTCGACGATCTGGTCGGCAGGGTCTTCGTCACCGCGGTGATCGCACCGACGCTCGGCGTGCAAGTGGTGATTCCCATCGTGATAGAGGCAGACGACGGGGCGATCGTCGGCATCAGCGTGAACGCCTCGATTCCTGCCGAGGCGAGCCCGGGCCCGTTTCCGCTGATCGGCCTGAATCGGGTGGTGGGATTCACCTCGGCCGAGGACACTGCCGTGCTGGTGCGCTTCGTGGACGAGGCGATGTCGCCAGAGTTGGTGCAAGTCGGCGATGTCATTGCTGGCGCCATCAGTCAGGACCAGGACGGACGCGTGGTGGACATCTCCGATGACGGTTTACGCGTGGTGTTAGGAACTTCACTAGGTGATGCGGGGCGCGTCAACGGCGGTCAAGTGCGCGTGTTCGAATGGAACGGCAGCGCCTGGGGCCAGCTTGGCCAGACCCTGGTGAACCCGGACCCCGCACAGCGCCCCTGGGGCGAAGTGGAGGCGGTCTCTATCTCCGGCGACGGCCAGCGCCTCGCCATCGGCAATGCCCTGACGCTGCAGAGCGACGGACGTCGCGGCAGCATCTGGGTCTACGAGTGGATCGAGGATCAGTGGGTGCAGATCGGTGCCACAATCACCACGCCCTTCGATCCGGGTAACACGGGGATCAACGGATACGGGGTCGCGGTGGCCCTGTCCACCGATGGCTCACGCCTGGCCGCAGGCGCATGGCTATCGAGCGCAACGCCCAACGGCGTGGAGGGCGCCTTCACAGTGTTTCAATTTGAAGGCGGCGGCTGGACGGAACTCGGCGCCAGCGTGTTCGGTACCCAGCCGGGCGAGGACTTCGGCGCCTCGGTCGACATCAGCGGTGACGGCGCGCGCGTGATCGTCGGGGCCCCCGCCTACGACGAGTTGACTGAGGAAAACGTCAGCATTACGCGAGGACGCGCCCTGGTTTACGACTGGGACGGTGTTAACTGGGTGGCCGTAGGCGGCCCCATCCTCGGGCGCTTCGACGGCCCCAGTGACATCCGCTTGGGTCAGAGCGTCAACATCGCCCAGGACGGCTCGCGCGTTGCCACCTTCGGCAATTTCTCCGGCGACCGCGTGCGTGTATTCGAGAACTTCGCTGGAGACTGGACGCAGCTCGGCGAGTTCTTCGAAGTGATCGCAGCCTTCGACCTGCACCAGCCGATGGCGCTCTCCAGCGACGGCAACCGCATCGCCATCGGCGGCCCCTTCGCCACCGGCAACAACAATGGCCGCCTGGCCATCTTCGACTGGGACGGCAATGTCTGGATGCCCTACGCGCCGCAGGTTGAAGGTGAGGTGATCGGCGATCAGTTGGGTTGGTCCGTGGCGATGACGCCGGATGGTCAGCGAGCGATCGCTGGCATGCCCGGCTGGGATGACGGTAACCCCGGCGCGATCGTCGGCGGCGCCCGTGTCTACGACATCCGCTAGCACCTGCGCTTAGGCGCCAGCAGACGCCCGGTGGCATTGGGCTGCCATCGGGCGTCGTCAACCGGCGGCGGCTATTGCCGTGACCTTGCACTTGGTCATGCTATGTTTCGAAGGGTCCTCACATGGAGACGTGCCGTGAGCCAGCGACTTGAAACCGCCGCGAAGTTCTTCGATGCCTGCGAAACCGGAAAGGGCTGGGAGGTGTGCCAAGCCTACTGCCACGCCGATGCCAGCTTTTCCGCCCAGGCCGACGCACTGGCGCAGATCGACACCCTGGCCGCGTACGCGCAGTGGATGAAGGGGCTCTTCACTCCTGTGCCGGACGCGCGTTACGAACTCAAGGCCATCGCCGAGGACGAGGGTCGCCAGACCGTGCTGGTCTTCGCGGTGTTTTTCGGCACTCACACGGGGCCCGGTGGTCCGGTGGATCCCTCCGGCAAGGCGGTGGCTGCGGATTACGTCTACGCCATGCAGTTCGACGGCGAGGCGATCAAACACATGACGAAGGTCTGGAACGACGCCCTTACGTTGCGTGCACTTGGCTGGGCGTGAAGCCTATCCTCTTTACCCGGTGATTACGTGAAGCTCTTCTCATCCTACGCGTTCGCCCGCGTACTAATGCACGGTGGGTCGGTCGCTACTTCTAGTGAAATTGTCGGGGAGTAGGCCACCCGCGAGCACGCCCTTGAACGAGCCCCGACACCTGATCGGTTGCGTCCTAAGCTTGATCTTGTTGTACAGCCTGCAACAGCACGCCACCGCCGTCGACACGCCGGACCCCGAAAGCGGATCCCCGCCAGCGGCGTTGGCGCAAGATGCCCCAGCTTCGGGAGTGCGAGACTCCGCGGCGCTCGACGACCCGCTACAGGCCAACCTCGCCCTCGACGTGATCGAGTAGGTTGATCCGTGTTCCCGTGCGGCCTGGTTCGCAGGTCCGAGGACGCCGGCACACTGCACCAGCCAACAATTTGCCACAGGCCCGCCGGAAGCCCCTGCTGCCCCGGTAGACTCGGACGCCTGAATTCGGGTTGATCACTCGCCACGTGCTCACCTGAAACCCTCCGTAGTCGACCCGCGCAGGAGTTCCGGTGACAGACGTCTTCCGCTGCGGCTGCTGTCGCTTGCTGAATGCGGCGGCAATCGCCTTATTGCTGATCAGCAGCGTCGCCCTGGGGCAGGGGCTTGCCCCGCGCGACGAGACAGGCGAGCCCGGCCGCTGGGCGCGGTACTGGGAAGATCTCAAAGATGACATCTACGTGGGCGTCCAGGTGAGTTTTTCCCAGGACCCCTACATCGGCGACGACGTGGACATCCTGCCCCTGCCCCGCCCAGAACGTCTCGAGGACTACGTCTTCAACGATGACATCTTCTCCGTGCGCGAGCGCCTGGCCTGGTGGCGCGTCCACGACCCTCTGGACTCCCCCTTCGAGTTCGCCCTCGTGGGCCTGCTCGATACCCGCCGCTACAACGCTAGCAACCTGGAGTTCTTCGAGGGCATGGACGATCGCAAGTTCACCCTGGCTGGCGGCATGGGCGCGGCGTGGCGCGGTGACGGTGTTTTCGTGGAGGCGTGGGGCGTGACGGACTGGCTGGAGCGCAGTGAAGGGCAGACCTACGCGGTCTCCGTCGGCTTCCCGCGCAAGTTCTTCGACGGGCGCCTCGAGGTGATCCCCCACCTCGATGTGATTCGCGATTCCCCGTCGGTGGTGAACTACTACTATGGCGTGCGTCGCGAGGAGGCGACGCCTGAGCGGCCCCAGTTCGAAGGTGAAGCGAGCAATACGCTTAGGCTGGCGACCCGCGGCAGCTTCCGTTTCGCGCGCTGCTGGGCCCTGACGGGGCGCTTCCTGGCCGATTTTCTTGACGATGCGGTTACCGACAGTCCCCTGGTTGATCGTGATTTCGCTTGGAGCGGCAACATCTCCTTTGTCCGTCGCCTGCGCTGCGGCAAAGAGGAACTCACCCCCTAGCGGGCAACCGGCGGCAAGCGCTAGGGACGCTTCCCGCCGGTCCACGCTTACCTCACCTCACTGCACCGTGCGCACGGTGAAGCCGCCGCTGCGCAGGGTGCCCACAGTCCAATCGTCGAACTGGATGTTGGTCACCGCCCCGCCTCGCACGGAGCCCACGTGCGTGAGGTCGTAGCCGCCCGTATCGCTCGCCACGTCCTGGTTAAAGCCGCCGAGGCCATCGTCGGCGATGATGAAGGGCGAGTGGGTGTCCGCGCCGTCCACGGTGCCGTCGAGGTTGGTGTCGCCGTCCAGGAAGCCGTTCAGGAACGCTGGGTTGGCGACCAAGCCGTTGCCGAGGCCGCGGATGTTGTCCAGGTACCAGCTGGCGGTGAAGTTGTTGCCGCGCTCCACCAGCTCGCCGGTGAACTGAATGCCACCGGCCAGGGCGTCGAAGGGCACGTTCGCTTGCGCTAACGCGCCACCGGCGCCGGCCTCGTTGGCGCAGTGCACGCCGTCGAGGTAGTTTGGGCCAGGCGTCGAGGTATCGATGGCGCTCAGGTCGGCGCCCGAGTCGGCCTCGTAGCAGCCGTTGCGGAAGTTGGCGATCAACACGTTCCCTAGGCGAATCTGGTCCGTGTTGTCGGCGAACAAGATGCCGAACTCATTATCGGCATCGCCGCCGACCACACTTGCGCTGTCCCTACCCACCAGGGTGGCGTTGACGATGCGCGGGTTGGAGTCGCCGTTCACGATGTGGAAGCCATCGCGGGCGGAGTTGTGGGACTGGACGAAGGTGAGCGTCGTCGTGTCGTCGACACCGTTCAGCACGATGTTGTCCTGATAGGTCACGGTTTGCCCGTCGATGGTCACGGCAGTGGCAGCGCCCGCCTCGGCGACGACCACGTAGTCCAGTCGATTGGCGCCCTGGGTGCCCGTGAGCGTGGGCAGGCCGTTGAAGCCGCGCAGGAACACGCCGCCCCATTCGCCGCGGCCATCAACGCCGTCGTCGTCGGAGAGCAAGCGCACGGGGCTGGCGGCGGTGCCGTTGGCGCGCAGGGCGGAGCCAGGGAAGACGAGTAGCGCGTCGACCGCGCCTTCGGCGTCGCCGCGTATCTCCGTGCCCGCGTCGATATCTAGAGTGACCGCGTTGGTCTCGTCACCGACCTGCAGGGTGCCCTCGAGGAACCAGGTCTGGCCGACCGTGAGCACGCCCGGGGCGGTGAGCACGCCGCCGAGCTCGCATTGGTCGGGGCCGAGTTCCACGGGGGTGAGGTTGCCGACATCCGGGCAGGTGCTGGCGACCGGTGGCGGGGCGTCGTTGTCATCTTGAATGGGGTCGATGCCGTCACCGCCGCTGCAGGCGGCGAGCAGGCTCATCGTCCCGAGTAGGGACAGGGTGCGAAGGGGGGGTAGGCGCATTGTCGTATTCCTTGCGGATCATGTTCCAAACAACGGACGAGGGGGCGGGGGTAACGCTCGTCCACTGTGTGGGTAGTCGCCTGGTCGCCCGGAACGGTTCAAACGCGTTGTTGCAATAGCCATGGTCTATACTATTGATAGAGATAGGTGAGTTATCACGCATTGATAACGACTTGCGCGCGAACGAGGGGGCGCCGAGATGGGCGGCGCCCGCCGTCACTGTCTTGTGTTGTTTTGGGGTGGGGCTCGTGGTGGGGAGAGGGCGTCGATGGGGCGATGCGGTTGATGCGTCGCTGGTTGCTGCGTGGCGCACAGGCGGGCGCTCGCAGAATCCCGAACCAACGAACGCGTTAGTCAAGGGTATGGCTGCAAGGGTTGCGAACGATTCGTAGTGCGCTTCTCGTGCAGGAACGCGTTTGAGGCCCCTCGGAACTTCCCAGGTATCATGTGAGCCCGCGCAGGTAGCGCACACACCGCGCCGCACACATGAGGAGTGGACGATGAAAGGCAGTCAACGGGTGATCGAGCAGCTGGCGAAGCTACTCAGTGGCGAGCTCGCCGCGCGAGATCAGTACTTCGCTCATGCGCGACACTACGCCGATTGGGGCCTTACCAAGCTCTACGAGCACACCAAGCACGAGATGGAGCACGAGACCCAGCACGCGGACGAGCTCATCGCGCGCCTGCTGTTTCTCGAGGCGGACGTGGATCTCTCAAAGCAGGATCCGCTGAACGTGGGCGACGATGTGCCATCGATGCTGAAGAACGACCTCGACCTTGAGTACCAGGTGGTGGGAGACCTGCGCGCAGCGATGGCGATCTGCGAGGAGGAGCGGGACTACGTGTCGCGCGACATGCTGCTCAAGATGCTCGACGACACGGAGGTGGATCATGCGCACTGGCTAGAGCAGCAGCTTGGCCTGATCAAGCGAGTGGGCTTGCCAAACTACTTGCAGAGTCAGATGTAGTCGGCAAGGACGGTGTTTCGGGACCGGGCCATTCGCAAGCGGGGGGCCTCGGGCCGTAGTAGTGCCCTCATGGCGTTGCTGCAGTGCAGCCCGCGGGTGTGTCGTCTAGGCGGTGGGTGCTGCGCAGCAACAGTGCGGCGGTCCCCCAGCGTGGCCCGGACTTTATCGAGCGGAAACGAAACGTCACGGGTGCGAAGGCGGGACGAGTTGACAATTGACAGCGATGTCAGACACTGTGCCTGAGAGCCCTTGGGAAAGAACCGCATTGAACTTTGCCGAACGCCCGAAAATGACAGCGCTGTCAAAATGGGTGTCACCAAAGTCGCGTGACCGCCTCTCGGGCTGCTCCATCTGGGAAGAGGGTGGTGCAGCTGTTCCTGCCGTGGCATGCGGACGGGATGCTCGTGATCTGATGTTTGAAGCTTCGAACCCGACCTAAGAAGAATGGGGGACTAATGATTAATCGAAACAACGCAGCCCTAGTGTGCTTGCTCGGGCTGTTTTCGCTGGCCGGTGCCGCGCAGGCAGCCAACGTCGACATCGCGATCGACGGGGGCTTTGAGGATGCCGGCGTCAACGGATTTCCTATCGATCCGCCGGGGCCCACGCCTCCCGGTTGGGTAGGCTTCACGGGCGGTGGCACGATCGGTATCACCACCGACAACCCGGCTGAGGGCACCTATGCCGCGCAGATCGCGACCACCGGTCCGATCCAGGGCGTGGTAATCAAGAACGCTAACCTGGCTATCGGCCTTGTGCAGCCGAACAGCGAGATCACGATCTCCTTCTCCGCGCGCGGCGTGGGCCTCGATGGTGGCGTGCACTTCGCCGAGCTGCTCTCCGAGTTTTCCGGTGGCGGTGCGACCAACGAGATCCTCGGCGGCGGTCCGCTGGCCCTGAACCCGGATCCGAACGTGTGGACGGACTTCATGTTCACCACCACGACGGGTGGTGATGTCTCCGGCGGTGTCTCGCTGCAGTTCGTAGCAGCCTCCGGTGGTGCGGCGAACAGCTTCTCGGAGCTCTTCGTCGACAACATCTCGATCGAGGTGGCCGCTGTGCCCGTTCCGGCAGCCTTGTGGCTGTTCGGCACCGGCTTGGGTCTGCTGGGTCTGCGTCGCCGTCGCGCGGCCTAAGGCTCGACTCGTGACGTTGCTGGCGCCCGTGTGCGCCAGCAACGTTTTTTCGGCGAGCACACCTCTCAGGCTAGCTAACCTCCCGAGCAGCGGACACCGTCCGCGGCCGCGCTCAGCGATGCGGCCCATCCAGGGTTTAGGACCTGGAATCGGCAGGCGCAGCGCCTAGCCATCTCCTCCCAGCCCCGCGCTGCCGCCAACCGTGCTGCTGCCAGCCAGAGGCGATCCCAGGTGGGGGCTCTCTCGAGAGCGCTTTCCACCAGTGCAATCGCCGGCCCATCCTCGGACAGTCGCCGGGCACGGAACAGCATGGTGCGTGCCCTATTGGCATTGTAGGCAGTGCGAACCCGAGCAATAGCCTCACCGGGGGCGAAGTCCGCGCGCAGATCGATGTCTACGGGCCAGCCCTCAGGGCTTGCCACCCGCAAGGCCGCGGACAACACTCCGGTTCGCTGACCGCCTGCCGCGTATCCCGCCTCTAACGCTTGCAGCAAGCGCTCTGCGAGGGGCCCTTCGCTGGCGTGATAGGTCTCCCACATCGCTTCGATCACCTCAGGACCGGTCAGACCGTTGCCCGCCACTGCGACGGCTTCCCCGATGCGCTGGCCGGCATACTCATTGGCATTACTGCCCGTGTGGGCGGCGGCTCGACCCGTTGGTGCTACCACCGTGGTCTGGCGATCCTCGTCGGTGTAGCCGTCAGGGCACCGCCCCGATGCGTCCAACGCGGCGCTCAGCGCATTTTCTGTTGAATCTCCCTGGCGCAAGGCGTCCAGTGCGACGGGCGCATGACACGGGTTGGTCTCGGCCTGGGAGATACCCGCGCCGACCCACGCCTGGGCGAACGGGGCGCCGTGGCCGACGGCGAGGTTGTTGGTGGCGACGGCGACGCCGCAGCGCCCGCTAGGGACCTCGCACGCGGCGATCGAGAAGGTGGCTCGGGCGGGCCGCAGCGACAAGGCGGCGGCGAGGACCGTCACTAGGGCGAAACAGATCGCAGGGGAACAACGCATCGATTGACTCGCTCTGAAAACAGATGGGATCTTGGCGCTTAGATGCACCGGCCCAGCACCGGGGTTTGAGCCACCGTGCGAGGATGTATCTGACGTACATGGAATCTTGCCTGCATGGCCCCGGTGCCAATCGGGTATACCCGATCCTCAAGAGGAGGAGCTCTCGTTGTCTGAATCGATGCGATCCCTAGCGCCGATGCTGGTGGTTTTCGCCGGGCTCATGGGGTTGATGTACCTGGGTTTCGATCGCGTGCTCGCCCATCGCAATAACCCAAATCTGCAAGTGGCAACGGGCGTAGATGCGCCCACGCGCGTGGTGCTGAAGCGTAGCCCGGCCGGTCGTTACCTCGCGCCAGGCACGATCAATGGCGAGCCGGTGACCTTCCTCATCGATACGGGCGCAGACCACGTGGCGGTACCTGCGCGGATCGCTGAGCGCGCGGGACTGACCAGGCGATCGTCGACTCTGGTCAACACGGCGGGCGGCGTGGTGAAGGCCTACGACACACAGATCGAGCGCATGAGGCTCGGCGGTATCCAACTCAACTACATCGAGGGCTCGATCAACCCGTCGATGACGGGCGACTACGTGCTCCTCGGAATGTCGTTCCTGCGCCATGTGGACTTCAGCAAACGGGGCGATGAGCTGATTATCGAGCCTCCAGCCACTTACTAGCGTTGCGATTAGGCGGCGCCTATGCCTAGCCTAGGACGCACTGGCAGTGGTAGAGACGTCGTTCGTGCCGCCGCCTGCGGGCAGCGAGATGCCGAAGGTGTCGGCCCATAGGGCCAGATTGACCAGAGGCCATAGCGCGATGCTCAGGCCGTTGTGCTCGCAGTTGTCCAGCAGGAACTTGACAGCGCCCGTGTCACACAGGCCGTTGATCAGCTCGGATTCGCGAAGCGTGCGCGTCGCGAAGTCATGCCAGGGGCCCGCGAAGCACTCCTGGAATGGCACCGGGAAGGACATCTTTGCGCGAGTTAGGATCTGCTCAGGCACGACATCCCGGAATGCTTCGCGCAGGGCGCGCTTAGCGTTTAGATAGCCGCCCTGCTCTAACTCAACGGCATTCATCGCCTGGCCGCGCGCGCGCGCGGTTTCATCGATGAAGTCCAACTTGTCCGTGTCACGCAGGTTGAAGGCACTTCTGATGAGATCCGGGTCGGTGAAGGGTACGCGGCTCTCGACGCTGGCGGCCATGGTGCTCGAATCCAGTCGACTGAGTAGACCTTCCAGGTTGGTTTGGGCGAGCAGGTGTAGGTAGCGATCCATGGGCGTGAGGTGCTCTAGGGCGCCGAGCAGGTGTCGATAGTGGTGCAGCATCGGTTCGTCGTGCTGTGCGCCGACGATCGCGTCCACGGTGAGAATCTTGTACTTGAGGCTCAGGGGGATCCACGAGTTTAGGCGCAGGTAGTGATCGGCTTGGTTGGCGAACTCGCACGTTCCGTAGAGGCGCGTCAGGGAGGCCTGGTAGCGCTCGCGTGTCTGCGCGGGCCAGGCGTTTGCGAGCGTCGCACGTTCGAAGTCCCATGCGGACGCGTAGGCCGTGGCGTAGCCGGCGTATACCTCATCGGCACCTTCGCCGCTAAGCGCCACCGTGTAGCGCTCTCGTAGCGCCTGGGCCAGGCGGAAGATCCCCACTTCGTTGGGGGTGCTCAAGGGCTGTCCCTTGTCGTGCACCAGGTACGCCCAGTCGTCCAGGTAGTCGCCCTCGTCGAGTTCGATGCACTGGCACTGCACGCCGAGGTCGCGGCACGCTAGCTCGACGTAGGGGAATTCATGGTAGGCGTTGCCGTTCGCGCCCCGGCGGGCGTAACCCACGGAGTAGCAGTGGTAGCTGCCGCCGCTGAGCTCGCTGGCCACGCTGGCGATGATCGTGGAGTCCAAGCCGCCGCTCAGGAAGCCGCCTAGGGGCACCTCGCTGATGAGCTGTCGATCGACGGCCCTGCGCACTTGGAAGCGTACCTCTTCCGCTACCTCGCCGATATCGCGTTCGCGCTTGGCTTGCGCGGGAACGATGGGGAGTGACCACCAACGCTGCGCTGGCGCGCCCTCGGGGTGGCGCGGGGACAGTTCCAGGAAGTGACCCGGAGCGAGCGTACGGACTCCCTCCACCAGCGTGCGCGTGCCCAAGGTCGAGCGGACGGTCGATAGGTAGTGGGAGACGGTGGCGAGATCGAGGCCACGCGGTACGTCCGGAAAGCTCAGCATGGCGGCCATCGTCGATGCGAAGTAGCAGCGCTCGCCTAGGAAAGTGAAGTAGAGGGGTTTGATGCCCAGGTGGTCGCGGACTAACCACAAGCGCCGGTCACGCGCACGGTACCAGGCGAAGGCGAACATGCCGTTGAGCCGTTGCAGGGCGGCACGACCCCAGTGCTGCAGGGCGCGAAGGAGCACTTCGGTGTCGCCTGCGGAGCGGAAGTGAGCGCCTTCGTGCGCGAGCGCCGAGCGCAGGTCACGGAAGTTATACAGCTCGCCGTTGAAGACCAGGACGTCACCGGTTGTGGCGTCAACCCAGGGCTGCGCGCTTCCCTCCAGGTCGATCACGCCCAGGCGGCGGTGCGCCACGGCTAAGCCAGGCGCTTGCGCAAAGCCCTCCGCGTCCGGCCCCCGGCGCCGCATCGTTGCGGCGGCGGCTTGAACGTAGGTGAGCGGAAGTGGGACTTGGGTAGTGGCGTCAAAGGCGCCGGCGATTCCGCACACGCTGATAACATCTCAACCAGGGCACGAGCCTTGTCGGCGAAATGCGGCTGGGGTTGAGCGAGAGCGCGCGTAACTACTGCCCAAGTAGCGTTAGCACGCCGCTGAATCCTGGCTGGGTCACAGAGTGGACGTCGGCTGGGGCCGAGCGAGATGTCTAGGTCACCGCATGGGAAGGGCCTGCCCACGTGCGATAGCTTGGCCTAGGCTTGAATGGGGGCGCGGAGGCAGCCGAGCGATCTACCTCCGCGCACGTCGGTCAGGGTTGGAACTCGAGCAGCTCCCAGCCGCCTCCGCGGGTGAAGTAGGGTGGTGCGTTCGGCAGCACAAGGTTGTAGGGGTTGGCCGATCCGATGAACATGCGCCCGTCCAGCTCCACGGCTGTGCGGAAGCCGTAGTTGAACGGATTGTCAGCGCCTTCGGTCGTCACCGGCGTTGCCGGCGCCTCCACCGAGTCGAACACCCACAGATCACCGCCGCCCTCGCGCACCAAGTCCCCCTCGTCGGTAGTGGGGGAGGTGAGGTCGAAGGTGCCGATGTAGCAACGGTCTTGATAGTTGAAGGCAAGCCAAATGTAGTGGGTTTGCGGGTTGCCGAAGCCCGCGCCGTCGGGGCTCAGGTTCTCCGACGGTAGGCCGCCCGAATTCGGCACCGTCTCCCATAGATCGACGCCGTCGAATGCGGGCAGCATTTCGCTGCCGTAGAGCATCTGCAGCACCGGATTCTCACTGCCCGGATCGCGCAGCGTGAAGACGGAGGCCGGCCGGGCCACCAGCGTGTCGATCTGGCCCTGGTAGGGGCCACCCGGTTGGTACAGTTCCGGGTTCAGCGAGAAGTGCGCGACCTTGGCCGATGAGGGGAAGGTCATGGTGCCGAAGAGCAGATCGCCGTTGCAATCCACCACGTCGCCCATCCCGATCAGACGGCTGATGAGGTCGTCGGGTTCGTAGTCTTCGCGAAGGTTGAACAGCACCTCCCAACGCTCCTGCGAGGCGCGGTAGCCCTGTGGAGGGTGCACGGGCCCGCGCCAGACAGACGCGCGCCTGGCGACGGAGACGCCCGCCGTGCGGCGGTTTGCCCAGCTGGTCACGAACACGCGATTGTGAGCCGGCGACCAGGCGATGTTGGCCCCGCGCCCGTTGAGACGGCCGACCACGGCGTAGTCGAAGGGCGAGGACTTGTCGCCGATCATCCGGATGATCGCTCCCTCATCGCGCGCCGTACCCACGGCGCAGTAGGCGATGTTGGGCTCGCTGCCCGGTACCACAACACACTTGCGCAGGAGGCCGAGCTCGGGGAGCAACGCCCAGTCGATGAACTCGAGCGTGCTCGCATCGAAAGCGAAGGCGTTGATGCCACCGCGAATCGATGGGCCGAACAGAATTACTAGGTCATTCCATGCAACGGCGCCACGCACCCCGTTGGTGATCTCCAGTGCCGCTTGCGCATCCGGCGGCAGGAGGGGGCCCTGAGCGCCGGACAGTGGCACCAGCGTGCCGCTGTCGAGCAGGTAGGCGTACATGCCTGGTGGGCGCAGATCGGCGATGAAGTCCGGTAGCGGGCCGCCGTTCGACTGGCTGTCGGGCGCGAGGGCGAACTCGCAGGCGACCGTACCGTCGGTGAAGGGCTCTAGGCCGTTGGTCAAGCCGAAGGCGCCAGCCGTTTGGCACAGGGGATTGGAGGCAGTGCCGAAGAAGATCTTGGCGCCCGGCTCTCCGCCGTTCTCGCCGCTGGCGACGATGCCCGCCATCGACCAGATGTAAGCCTCGTTGATCTTGGGCTGGTAGCCGGCCTCGGCGTCGCATCCCGTGTTCGGAAAGGCCTCGAAGTCGATGGGTGCGCTATCGCCTAGATCACGAAAGCACTCGTCAGGCAGGGCGCGCGCCACCTCCGTGAAGGTGGCCGCGGTGGCCGGCCCCGACATCGCCACGGTGGCCACCAGGGCGATCGGGGCCAGGGCGGCGAGCGGGTAGCTGCGGTGCGGCATCGGCGTGTATTGCGCTGAATTGCTCGGCCGGTGCTGGGGGTGGCTGCGCGTCATCGTTCCCTCCTTGGGCGAGATCCGGATCGATCCTTGACCCTTGCTGTTGTTGTAGCCGTTGGGTCAGGTTATGCCATTGGGCTTAGGTACTTTCAACCGAGGGCTGGCCTTGCTCCAGCCTCGCAGGGCGGGTCCTCCGCCGCCCTGCCGACATCGTACGGACACGCCCTGCCACCGCGACAGGTAGGTGTGTGGGCGGTCGCTAAATTTGGGCGAGCGATCGCAAGCCTACTCTGCCTCTTCGGCCAGCACTGCAGCTAAGCCCTCACGAAAGGTGGGATACGCCGGCGAGAACCCAAGTTCCCGCTTGGCATTAGTGGTGATCAGGCGCTTGCACTCCGAGTAGAACTGTCGGGCCATCGGCGAAAGATCCTCGTCCTCAAAGGTCGTGGCGGGTGGAGGCGGCAGACCCAACAGGCTGGCGGCGTGCGTGAGCACCTCATCGGCCGGGGCGGGCTCGTCGTCCGCAAGGTGGAAGATCGGCCCTGCCTCCGGCCGCGCCATGGCTAGCGCCAAGGCCGAGACTATGTCATCCACGTGGATGCGATTGAACACGTGCCCGGCCTTGAGAACGCGTTGGGCGGTGCCCGCCCGCAGGCGCGCAAAGGGCGAGCGATAAGGCCCGTAGATCCCAGGCAGACGCAACACCTGCACCGCCTTGCCGGTGGCCTCGGCCCAGCGCAGCCAGCGTGCCTCGCACGCGACTCGCCGGCGGCCCCGTTCAGCGCTCGGGCGCAAGGGAGCAGTCTCATCGATCCACGCGCCATCGACATCCCCATAGACGCCGGTGGTGGAGAGCAGGGCGCTCCAGCGCAAGGTTGGCAGGTTTGCCAGGGTCTCGCCATGCACGCTAATCACTCCGTCCTCACCGTCCTCACCGGGCGGGATCGAGCAGAGGACCTCCGTGACGCCATCGAGAGCATCGGCGGGTAGTGCGCCTCGGCCGTCGAATACGTGGCCTACGACGCCGAGGGCGGTCAGCCGCTCGATGCCCTCGCGGGTGCGCGTGGTGCCCGAGACACGGGCGCCGCTAGCGAGCATCCGCTGGGCGAGGCGCTGGGCCGTGTAGCCGCATCCAAAGCAGAACAAATGACGGGGGGATATGGGATCAGCCACGGGCAGCTCGCTGTCCTCGGGCGGGTGACGGCACAGTGTACGCCCCTGCTCGATGAGGGAGGCAACGGCCAGCGCTGCCAAGCCGATGACTACGATGCGACGAGTTCACGGAAGTTAGCGTCGTTTTGTTGGCTATTCGCGCGCGACCTCCTTACCATTCGACACGATCTCGACCGGTTCAAATGGGGTGGGAACTGGGAGATCGCAGACACTATCAACGATCAGCCAAGGGCGCGCTGGCGCAGGGAGAACCATGGCGAAGCAACACAGGCATCAATGGCGCTTTCAGCGCCTCGGGGGATTCGATCAGGTCACGCTGGAGACGGCGGAGGACCTAAAGAGCCTAGGGGAGTTCGACCAGAAGCTGTGGGCGGCGTTGGCTTGCCCCACCAAGGGCATCGAGTTCGATGAGCGCACGCTCGCCTTCCTCGATACGGACGGTGACGGGCGCATTCGAGTGCCGGAACTACGCACCGCCATCGCCTGGGCCTGCGGCTTGCTGAAGAACCCTGCAGAGCTGCTGCAGCCGACGCAGGGGCTGCCCCTGAAGTCGATCGATGACAGCTCGGAAGACGGCGCCAAGCTGCGCGCCAGTGCGGAGCAGATTCTGAGCAACCTGGGCAAGGGCGACGCCGCGGTGATCACGCCGGAGGAGACGGCGGACACGAGCCGTATCTTCGCGGACACGGCCTTCAACGGGGATGGGGTGGTGCCGGCGAGTTCGGCCGAGGACGACACCGTATCAGCGGCGATCGACGAGATCATCGGCTGCGTCGGTGGGGTGGCGGATCGGTGCGGCGCCGATGGCATCGACGGCGAGCACCTCGAGCAATTTTTCTCCGAGGCGCAGGCCTTCGCCGACTGGTGGGGCGAGGGCGAGGCGTCTAACGTGCGCCTGCTCGGCGACAAGACCGACGCGGCTGCCGACGCTCTGGAGGCGGTGCAGGAGAAAGTAGAGGACTTCTTCACCCGCGCGCGCCTGGCCGCCTTTGACGAGCGCGCGGCGGCGGTCGTGAATCCGAGTGAAGCGGAGTTCGCAGCGGTGACCGCCCACACGCTGTCGCCGGACACGGAAGCCCTCGCGGCGTTCCCTCTGGCACGCGCCGAGTCCGACCGCGCCCTGCCTCTGGCCGCCGGTCTCAATCCCGGATGGGCCAGCGCCCTGGCCACGTTCCGCGAGCAGGTTGTGGCGCCCCTGCTCGGCGAGCAGAGTGAGCTCACGGAGGAGGCTTGGCGCGATATCAGCGGTCGTTTCGCGGCCTACGCCGCCTGGCGCGCAGAGCAGCGCGGTGACATCGTCGCCGGCCTTGGCATGGAGCGGATCAAGGCACTGCTCGAAGGCAGCGCTCGAGCGGATATCGAGGCGCTGATCGCGAAGGATTTAGAGGTGGCGCCCGAGGCTGACGGCATCGAGGCAGTGAACAGACTCGTTCACTACTATCAGCACCTGGACAAGCTGCTGCACAATTTCGTATCCCTGCGTGATTTCTACAGCCTCGATCAGAAAGCCGTCTTCCAGGCCGGCACTCTCTACCTAGACGGTCGCGGCTGTGAGCTGTGCGTACGGGTGGACAACGTGGCTGCCCACGCCGCCATGGCCACGCGCAGCAACACCTACCTGGCCTATTGCGAGTGCAAGCGCCGTGGCGGGGCGGAGAAAATGACCATCGCGGCGGCCTTTACCGGTGGTGATGCGGACAACCTCATGGTCGGTCGCAACGGCGTCTTCTACGATCGCGATGGCGGTGACTGGGACGCCACTATCACCAAGTTGGTGGAACACCCGATCAGCCTCTCGCAGGCCTTCTGGTCGCCCTACAAGCGCTTTGCTCGCATGATCTCCGACCAGATCGAGAAGATGGCCGGTGCCCAGGACAAGGCACTCACCGCCAGCGCCTCCAAGGGCATCTCTGGTGCGGCGACCAGCGCGGCGAGCGGCAAGCCGGCCGCGCCGGCCTTCGACATCGCCAAGTTCGCCGGTATCTTCGCTGCGATCGGGCTGGCCGTCGGCGCCATTGGCACGGCCTTGGCGGCCGTGGTGACCGGCTTCCTGGGCCTGAGCTGGTGGCAGATGCCACTCGCGATCATCGGCATCATGCTAGTGATTTCCGGCCCGTCCATGGTGCTGGCCTACATGAAGCTGCGCCAGCGCAACCTGGCGCCTATCCTCGATGCCAACGGCTGGGCGGTGAACACGCGCGCCAAGATCAACATCCCCTTTGGTGCCACGCTCACCCAGACGGCCGAGCTTCCCGACGGCTCGAAGCGCTCAATGCGCGACCCGTTCGCCCAGAAGGGCAGCATCTGGCCTTGGCTGATTGCGCTGGTGGTCCTGGCCGGTGGCGCAGGGGCCGCTTGGCAGCTGGGGTGGGTAGACCTCGCCATGAGCAAGTTGAGTGGCGAGACGCCCGCCGCCGAGGAGGCGGCCGCGGCCGAGGGCGGCGCGGCTTAGGGGTAGCGGAGGCAGGCCGAGCACCGAGCGTCGGCGGCGCTCGGTGCTCGCTCCCCTACCTGGGGATCGCGAGCCGCCGATCGGCCCGATTACAACCGTCCCGCCTCACCCGGCATCCAACCCCTCTGTAACCACTCCACAGAGGATGAACGGATGCGTGTTCTTCTTGCCGCCGCGCTGCTCGCGGCCAGCGCTGGCGCGGGCGCCGAGACCGTCCGGCTCGACGGTCAGTCCTTCGCCGTCTTCAATCTGGCCGGCTCCGTCCGAATCGAGACGGGCGCCGGGCCGAGCGCTGTCGCCGAGGTGACGTTGGCCGGCCCCGACGCCGACCTCCTGTCGATCGACACGCTGGTCACGGAGGTGCGCGGCGAGCGTGCTACGGCCCTCGTCGTGCGCTATCCGGACGCCGATGTGGTCTACCGGGAGGTCAACTGGCGCGGCCGCTCCGATGTCAAGGTGTCCAGCGACGGCACCTTCCATCGGGGGCGTGGCAAGCGAGTGCGCCTGCGCAGCTCCGGCAGCGGCACGCAGGCGTACGCGGACATCGTCTTGCGCGTGCCGCCGGATCAGCGGATCAGCACCTATCTCGCTCTCGGCGAGATCCGCGTGGCGGATGCCGCGGGTGACTTCTACCTGGACACGCACCACGGCGCCATCATCGTCGATCGCGTGCTGGGCGATATCACGGCTGATACGGGCTCGGGCGATGTGCGACTCGAGGGGGTCGACGGCGGTCGGATCAACGTCGACACGGGCTCAGGTGACGTGCTGCTGCAGAACGTCGCGGCTCAGCGCCTGCGGGCAGATACGGGCTCTGGCGAGGTGGTGATGCGCGGGCTGCGTGCAGAGCAGGTGATCGCGGACACGGGCTCGGGCGATGTGGAGATGGAATTCGCTGGCCTCGGTGGTCGCGTATCGTTGGACACTGGCTCCGGGGATGTTCGGGTCGTGCTGCCTGCGGGCGTCGGCGTCGAGCTCGACGTGGACACGGGCTCAGGTCGGATAGATTCCGAGTTGGGTGGCTTGGACGTGCTCGACAAGGATGATGACAAGTTCATCGCCCGCCGCGGGGGTCGCGAGCTGCGTCTCAGCGTGGACACGGGCTCAGGCGATGTGTCGCTAATGGAGTGATCGACAGCTAGCAGGGAGCCGAGCGTGGCGATCGCTCGGTGCCATGCGTGCTACTGGGCGAACATCCCTAGGGGTAGGACCAGGCCGTTCATGTCGACGCTGCCGTCCTTCACCTTGATGGCCGCCGTGTAGTTGTCACCCTCGCGCTCGATGATGCCCTGCTGCACCAGTTCCGAGAGCATGCCTGGGGCCTGTTGAGCCGCCATCTCGGCCGCCTGCTCGGGCGTCAGCTGATACTCCGGTGGTTGCCCCGCCATACCGCTGGTGATCTGATCCGTGAGCACCCATTTGGCGAGACTCTCCGCCTGCGCCACCGGTACGGACGCGTCCAGGGTGGCGCTCAGTACTTGTCCAAGCACGTTCGGGTCTGCCATGGCTGCGATTCCCACCTTGGAAAATTCATCGCCCGACACCAGCACCCGCATATCGACGTTGAGCGTGCCGTCGGGAAGGTCCACCTTGGCCGGACCCACGCGCAGCTCCGGCGATGCGGCGAGCCACGGTTCGAATATCCCAAGCAGCTGTTCAGTGAGCTTCTCGGTCACGGGGGCGGTGTCGTCTTCGAAGGCAGCGGCGGCCGCGGGATCGTCTAGGAGCGACATGTACCCCTGCATGGTCTCGACGGGGATGTTGCGCACGGTGATTGGGAGGTTGAAGCCACCCTCGTACTCCTCTGCCACCATGTGGTCGATGCTGTAGCCCATCTCTACGAACAATAGGTTGCTGTCCTTGTCTTGATCGACAGCCATGTTGGAGTTGAATCTTTCCATCAGCAGGTCATAGGTATCGCCGGCGTCCTCGTCCACGGCGGAGATGCGCATCTGCGCTGTGGTCCAGTTGAAGTCTCCGAGCCAGACATCCTCCGTCAGCTCCTGGCCGGTTCCCTCGAATGCGGTGTTGTCGACGCTGATGACGACGTTGTCGCCGATCTTCACCGAGAGCAACGGCATTGTCGCCGCGTAGACCACCTCGCTGGCCACGGTGTCGTAGCGCCCGCTCGAGGCTAGGCCGAGGAACTGCACCTCGCCAGCCGGTTCATCTGGCGGCTCGAAGCGCAGTTCGAAAGACGGAATATCGAAGGCGAAGTCTACGGATCGGTCGAAGGCGACACGCATGGTGCTAGTCACCTCCCCGTCCATCTCGAGCTCCGGCAGATCCTCCTTGAAGGTGTCTTCGAGGGTGAGCACCGCGGACGCTGCGCCGAGGCCGAGTCCATTTTGGAAGAGCAGGGCGCCGTGAGCGATGTCGAGGTCGAACTCGACCGGTTCGAGCAGGGATGCTCGGACTTCCTCCATCGAGGCGGCCGCTTGCGAATCCTGGGCGGATTCCTCAGCCGCCCGCTCAGCCAATACCGCGTCGAGGTACTCCTCGCGCGCCTGCACGACGATGCGCCCTTCAGCGCCGAACCAGCCGCGCGTGTACTCCGTGAGTCGGATGCTGGCCACGGGGTTGTCGCTCGCCTGGGCGATGCCGATCTGCACCTGCTCCTCCACCTGAGGGCCGATTAGGGCGGGCGGAACCGCGATCAGGGCTGCGACGGGCAGGGAGGCGATGAGCAGGATTCGGATGAGGTTCATCGGGCGGACGCTTGCGTGTGACCGGGGGAGGGAGGACCGTAGCAGATGCGCCGCATCGCGTCATGGCGCATTTTCGGTGTTTCTAGCGATGAAAGTCGGTGATGAGATTCGATCGCTCGCGATCGATCACTCCTCCCAGGTGTCCCACCGCCCGCGCACCTTCTCCAAGCCCGCCAGCACGATCTCCTCCAGCACGTCAAGATCGACGTCGGCGAGCTTGTTGATGTACAGGCAGGCCTTACCGAGCTTGTGCTTGCCGAGTCGCTCGAGCATCTCACTCATCCCGTCGAATTCGTAGCCCGGCATGATGTAGAGCGATAGGTTCTGCTTGCGCGGGCTGAAGCCGGTCATCATGAACTCGCCCTCGCGGCCGCTATCGTAGCGGTAGGCGTAGCGCCCGTAGCCGACGATGCTCGGCCCCCACATCTTCGCCTCCATGCCGGTGACACGAGCGAAGAGCGCCAGTAGGAGCTGCGCATCTTCGCGCCGTCGCGGCGGCTCTACGTTGTTGATGAAGGTCTGCACATCCACGTCATTGGCCACGGTTTTTAACTCTGCTTTCGCCATCGGCGATGACTCCTGTCTGGGCCGAGCCTGCCGGCACGGTCTGGTAATCGACGCGCTGCTCGGGATCGAACACGATACGGTCGCGGTTTGTACTTGCGCGAGATCGCCTGTCCGCCCAAATGCGCCGCCCAAGCCGATGGTGCCACAGTTGTAGGTACTGTCCGAAAGTGTCCCGGGAAGGCGTTCAGCGCCACGGCTTGGGTTTTACGGGAGCCCGCACCTAGCCTTTGTCGTTGCGGTGCGCAACGGCAGCACCCTAATGGTGCAGCGCCTGCCACGCATTGAAATAACGATTTGCCTCGGAACGCGCTAGAGTAGGCTCAGGCTAATCATCGGGCAGGGAGAGCCCCATGGGAGCATCCTCCAATAGCGCACACACGCGCTACGCGCTAAGTGGTACCCGCTTCTATCATCTGCGAGTGTCCACGCCCGCCGCGCTCCCCTTGTGGTGGTGGGCACTCCTGCTGTTGGCCTTGCTGCTGTTTCTGATTGCCACCCTGGGCGTCGCTAGGCAGGTGGAGCAGGACGTAGCGCGCGAGTCGCGGGCGCGACTCGAGGCCGTCGGCGTGGAGGTGTTCGACAGTGATGCGAATGGGCAACGCGTGACCCTGTCCGCCATTGGCCTAGATGATGCTACCGAGCGTTACGAGTGGATAGCCGAGTCGGCACGGTGCGACACCTGGGCGGGACGGTTGCGCTGCCCGACGATCGCGCGCGTCGAACTGCAGGCACCGGTGTTGATCGACGAAGCACCGGCCCCAGCGCTACCACCCGAGCGCCCGCAAGCCCCTGTTGCCTACGACTTCAGGATCGATAAATCCGAGGATGCCCTGCGCCTTGCTGGCCAAGTCCCGACTGAGCAGGTGCGCGCCTCTCTCGTGAGAGACGCTAGCGTGAGCGCTTCGCGGGTCGTGGACGAGCTGCGGGTGCTGGCCCCGGCGCCGGGGCAAGGCGAACCGCGCACGCAAGCGGCAGCAAGCGCCGCGCTCGCAGTCCTCACCGGGCTAATACGCGGGGAAGCCCACTGGCTCGACGGTAAGCTAAGCGTTGCCGGCATCGTGGAAGCGTCGGGGCAGGCTGATACGACGCTGGCGTTCAATGCCGCCGGTGAGCAAGTCCCGACGGCACACCTCTGGTTGCAGGTGGCTCGCGACGCGCTCGACTGCAACGCCACCTTCGTCGAGTTGCTCGATGAGGCCACGATCCACTTCTCCACCGGCAGCGCGCAGATTCCACGTGGGGACGACGGATTGCTTGCGGCCCTTGCAAGTCTCGCCAACCAGTGTCCAGGCGCGCTCCTGGTCGAGGGTCACACGGACAACGTGGGCAACGCCGCAGACAACCAAGCCCTTAGTGCGGCGCGTGCTGGTGCCGTCGTCACTGCCCTGGTGGGCCTCGGCGTGGATGCGGCGCGCCTCGATAGCGAGGGCTTCGGTGAGACCTCACCGATCGCTAGCAACGAATCCGCGTCTGGACGGGCGCAGAACCGGCGCATCGTGGTGCGCCTGCGCGATGTCAGCGGTAGTGGGCCGCTTGGTGAATAAGGTGACGCTCAGCGAGTAGCACGGGCGCCAGGGCAAGGTGGTCGACTGCAGCCATAGCCGAGCTATGGCTGCATTGGACCAACGCCGCGATGGCGCCCGTGCTACTCGCCCTCGGGGTCTGCCCCGGGGGCAGCGTCCGCGGCGTTGCATCGCTTGCCAATGCGACGCCATTGGCTGCGCGACGCGCCTTGCTGCCGCTGCCCCTACGACCACTGCGCGCAACATTATTTACCACGCGGCCCACTAGCACGCCCTAAGAGGATGCGAACGAGATGATCTACCTACTTGCCAAGTTCACCCTGATATACCTGCTGATCGCCATTATCGCGTTCGTGCTCGGCTACTGGTGGTGCCGCCGTCGCTTCGTGGATTACACGGAGCATCACGCGCAGCTCACCGAGGCCTTGGCCGACAGGGGGCGCCTGGTCGGTGAGTTGCAGAGTCAGCTGAAGGCCTTGGAGCAGAGCGTAGCAAGCACGTTGGTCAATCGCTTGACGCCGCTGTTGCCTAGCGTCGATCTCGCTCCGCTCGAGGATGGCGTTGGCGAGCTGCGCCAGCAAGTCGATCAGCTGCGGCCAGCCCTCGCACCGATCGAGACACATGTCAGTGCCTTGCGCACCCGCGTCGACGAAGTGGAGCAGCGCCTGGCGCCCACGGTGGCGCCGCTTGAGAAGTCTCTGCTCGCCTTGGATGCGCGGGTCGCCGCCTTGCCCGTGCCGCCGCCGGCCACCAACCTGACACCGCTGCAAGGTGCGCTGGATGCCTTGTGCGAGCAGGTGGCGTCGCTGCCGGCGCCCGAGCCGGTGGATCTGTCGTCGGTGCACGAGGCGATCGCATCGCTGTCGGCGCAGATCCGTGCGTTGCCGGCACCGAAGGAGGTGGACCTGCGGCCCCTTGGCGCGGCGCTCGACGCCGTCTCCGCGCAAGTTGAGGCAATCCCCGTGCCGCCAGCTGTGGAGTTGGCTCCGCTACATAGCGCCATCGAGCATGTGGGCGAGTTGATCGCCGCGCTGCCTGCGCCCGAACACGTCGATCTCGCTCCGGTGCGCAGTGGCATCGATCGAGTCGCGGCCCTGGTAGCGGCCCTGCCGGCGCCAGAGAGGCTCGACCTGTCGCCAGTGCATGCTGACGTCGAGCGGGTGGCGAGCTTAGTGGCCGCTCTGCCCACCCCGGACCGGGTCGATCTCGCGCCAATGAAGGGTGCCATCGACCGAGTCGCTGCCCTGGTTCAGGACCTGCCCGCCCCCACGGAGGTCGATCTCGGCCCGATCCGCGCGGCCATCGAGCGCGTCACTCAGCTGGTCGAGGCCCTGCCCGCCCCGCAGCGCGTCGATCTGCAGCCCTTGCATGGGGAAGTGCAACGTTCCATCGCTCTAATCGAAGCGCTCCCCGCGCCTCTGGAGGTGGATCTGAGCGCTGTCTTCGAAGAATTCTCTCGCCTCGATACGGCGCTTCGAAGCCTACCGATTCCCCCTGCGGTGGATGTGCTGGGGCTGCAGCGGCAGATCGAGGCCCTGTCGCAGGCGGTCGATGCCTTGCCGCCACCCGCGGAGTCCATTGATCTATCGCCTGTCCTCGCCTCACTAGCTGCCCATAAAGAGGTGACCGACGCCTTGCCCAGTCGCTGGGAAGCACCGCTGGCGGCGCTTCAGGCGCGGGTGGATGCGCTGCCGACGACCTTCCCCGAGGTGCCGGATCTCAGCGACGCTCTTGGACAGCTACGAGAACTGATCGTTGAGCGTTGCCAGCCCGCAGCGCAAGCTCCGCGGGAAGAAGAGGCAGCCCGCGCCGAGGCCCGCCTGCTGACCGCGGCCGACTTTGGGGCACCGGATGAGCTTCAACGCATCTCTGGCGTGGGCCCGGTGCTGGAGAAGCTCTTGCACGGGCAGGGGGTCTTCTACTTCTGGCAGATCGCAGCCTGGAGTCCACGCGATGTGGCCTTTGTGGACTCACTGCTGGAGGTCTTCCAGGGCCGAATCGAGCGTGATGAATGGGTCGCCCAAGCGGCCAAGCTGATGCGTGAACCCGGCGCCGCCCAAGCGCCGGACGACGCTCGCCCCTGAGCTGGCGCACCTGAAGGTTCGCGGAGGGCGTCGGCCGACGCCGCGCTGAATCGCGCCAGCTAACCTTAGGCGCAGCGCATCGCCAGGCTCAGTAGGTCCGGGCAGGCGCTCAGCCGCGCGTGAGGGCTCGGCTGGCAGCGACGCTCCTAAGGTGCTGCGTAGGGCCCCACCACGTAGAGCAGCACGGAGAAGACGTGGCAAAGGCTGCCTGCCAGCACCAGCACGTGCCAGATGGCGTGATGAAAGCGCAGGGAGTGCCACAGGTAGAACACGACGCCTAGCGTGTAGAACACTCCGCCCGCCGCGAGTAGCACCATGCCGGCGGTGGGCATGGCAGCGATCAACGGCTTGATCACGATGAGGACTAACCAGCCCATCACCAGGTACAGGCCGAGCTGCACCGTACGTCCACGGCTGCGCAGTACCGCTTCTAGGGTGATGCCGAGCACCGCGAGGCCCCAGATTATCCCGAAGATCGACCAGCCCCAGGCGCCCGGCACCTTCACCAAAGCATAGGGCGTGTAGGTGCCCGCGATGAGCAGGAAGATGGCCGAATGGTCGAGCACCTCGAATACACGCTTTGCCGACCCCTTGGGTAAGGCGTGGTAGAGGGTGGAGGTGCCGTACAAGACGATGATGGTGGCGCCGTAGATGCTTGCGGCGACCACGGCGGTGGCCGTGGCGAAGCGCGCGGCGAACACCACGAGTAACACCAGTGCCGCGATCCCAAGCAGCAGCCCCAGGCCGTGGGTAAGGCTGTTGGCCACCTCCTCGGCTACGCTGTAGCGGGCCGCTTCCGCGCCAAGCCCCGTCGGGGCAGCGTGGCGCTCAGAGATGTTCCTGTTCGTCGTTCCGATGTCGCTCATGGGTCCCGTTGCAGCCAGAATTCGTCAGCATCGTAGCGACCTGCCAGGCGCCATGCACGGCGATGCGGGCCGTGGGGGAATGGTTGCTCAGGCTCCGCGGATATCTCAGTGCTCCGATGCCCCCGAGGCGCCGATGCCGGTCTGTGCCCGCACGAACTGATCCTCGAATCCGGCCCGATCCGTTGCCGCCCGTTCGGAGTGGTCCGTAATCGACCCCAGCCAGGTGACCAGGAAGGCTGCCGACACGGAGAACAGCCCCGGGTAGCGATAGGGGAAGACAGGCTCATCGAAGCCGAGCACGGACACCCACACCGTTGGCCCGAGGATCACTAGGGCGAGGGCGGTCGCCAAGCCGGTGACCCCGCCGATGAGGGCGCCGCGGGTGGTGAGCCTTGACCAGAACATTGAGAGAAAGAGGATCGGGAAGTTCGCGGAGGCTGCGATGGCGAAGGCGAGTCCGACCATGAAGGCGATGTTCTGCTGCTCAAAGAGTATGCCCAGGCCGATGGCCACGAAGCCGAGGACCACCGTGGCGATGCGTGACACGCGCACTTCTTCTCTTTCATCCGCCTGGCCGCGCTTGATCACGGAGGCATAGAGATCGTGGCTAATCGCGGAGGCGCCAGCGAGGGTTAGGCCTGAGACCACGGCGAGGATGGTGGCGAAGGCCACGGCGGAGATGAAGCCCAGGAACAGGGAGCCGCCCACCGCATCGCTCAGGTGGATGGCGGCCATGTTGGTGCCGCCGATCAGGCCGTTCGCGTCGAAGTACTGTGGGTTGCCCATCACCAGCACGATGGCACCGAATCCAATGACGAAGGTGAGGATGTAGAAATACCCGATGAAGCCCGTGGCGTAGAACACTGAGCGCCGCGCCTGCTTGGCATCGCCTACGGTGAAGAAGCGCATCAGAATGTGCGGAAGGCCCGCGGTGCCGAACATGAGGGCGATGCCAAGGGAGATCGCCGAGATGGGATCTGAGACCAGGCCGCCCGGCTCCATGATGGCCTGGCCTTTCTCATGAATGTTGACCGCCTCCGCGAACAGCGCTTCCGGTGAGAAGCCAAACTGCCAGAGCACGGCCACGGCCATGAACGTGGCCCCTGAGAGCAGCAAGCACGCCTTCACAACCTGCACCCAGGTGGTAGCGATCATGCCGCCAAAGGTCACGTAGATCACCATCAACACCCCGACCACGACTACCGCGTATGCGTACGGCAAGCCGAAGAGCAGTTCGATGAGCTTGCCCGCACCCACCATCTGCGCGATCAGGTAGAGGGCGACGGTGGCTAGCGAGCCTGCGGCCGCGAACACGCGGATCTCCGCCTGGCGCAGGCGAAAGGAGGCGACGTCGGCGAAGGTGTACTTGCCGAGGTTGCGCAAGGGCTCGGCGATGAGAAACAGGATCACCGGCCAGCCGACGAGAAAGCCGATGGAGTAGATCAGCCCGTCGAAGCCGGAGGCGTACACCAAGCCGGAGATACCGAGGAACGAGGCGGCGGACATGTAATCCCCAGCGATCGCGAGCCCGTTCTGGAACCCTGTGATGCCGCCGCCGGCCGAGTAGAAGGCCGCCGCCGATTTGGTTTGGCGAGCGGCCCAGTATGTGATGCCAAGGGTAAAGAGCACGAAGGCGAGAAACATCGCAATGGCGGCCACGTTAACCGGCTGGCGCTCGCCATCCACCGCAAGCTCCGCAGCGTAGGCCGCGATCGGGCTCGTGCCCAAGGCGATCAGTGCAAGCAGAAGGCCGAACCGCGTAAGCGGCCTTTGCAGGTTAGGTATCACGGGCGCACCTTGTGTATGGCGCGCGTGAGTTGATCGAACTCGGCGTTGGCCCGTGCCACGTACACGCCAGTTAGAACGAAGGCTGCCGATATGACCGCGAGGCCCACGGGAATACCTAGGGTCATGACCCCGCTGCCGAGACGGATGGCGAAGACGCTGGGGGCGAACGCCACCACCAGCACGAAGCCGAAGTAGATCGCGAACATGATCAGTGTCAAGCGCGCGCTGAGGGCCCGTCGCTTTTGTACCAATTCACGGAAGCGCGGATCTTTGCGCACCGCATGCAAGTCGGGCGTTGGCTGCGTTGGGGGCATCGCGGGTCGCGCTCCATCGAGTAACCTGGGGCCGGCATTCTGACCAATTCGCGCGGGCTGATCCAACCACCGGTGTGCAGGTCGCCGGGGAATACACCGCGTGCGTTGCCCGTCGCGCCTATTCGATGCACCATCAAGCGATAGCTCCAACGCTCAGTCTCAGTCGATGACCCAACTATTGCTCTATCGCGAATCCCCCGCCAACGGCGGCATCGTCTTAGCGCCTCCGCGTCTGGCGCGCTACGTGGCGCGCATCCACGACGCGATCAACAGCTCGCGAACTTGGGCCGAGTTTCGGGTCGCACTGCCGCCGGGAGAATACGTCGCCATCATGGGCTACATGGTGCAACACGGCGCCAGCATGAAGGGACTGCCGGCTCCGAATGCTCCATTCAACCCTGAGCTGCTGCCAGGTTACGTGGAGGGGGATTACCCCATGTGGCTACAGCAGGAGATGTCGAACTACCTCGACATGCTGGTGCTCGACGTCGTCGAGCGCGTGGCCATTCTAGAGTCGACACCGGCAAACGGTACCTACCTGTTCATCCCGCCAGCGGCCCTTGATCAGCTGGAGCAGGAGCTTATCGAGCTCGGCTACGAGCTCCGCTACGCATCGGATCTACAGTTCTACTGAGTACCGCTCGGCGGCACGAGTGGGCCGAGCAACAGCTCGCGGTAAGCGCTGACGGGCAGGCCGCCGTGGGCTACCACCGCATCGAGGTACTCGCGCAGTACGAAGCGTTCGCCGAAGGCCTCGCGTACCTCGCGGAACAGTGCCTGATGCTGCTCGTAGCCTAGCCAATAGCTGGTGAGCTGCGGGCTCGTGGTGATCGCGCGGTTCCACATGTTGCCGGCAAAGTGCGCCTCCTGCAGCGCTTGCTCCTGCACGAACTTAACCGCCTCGTCGCGGGTGACGTCGCTGGTGTGGACTCGGATATCGATGATCGTGCGCGCGATGTTCTCAATCTGCTTCTTCAGATGGGCCAGGCGGTCCAGGGGGTCGCCCCAGCCTTCATCGAGCATCAGGCGTTCGCTGAAGGTGCCCCACCCCTCCACGTACACGCCATCGCCAAATAGTGCTCTTACCTTACGCTCCTGTTGGGCGGCAATCTTCAGCTGGAGGTAGTGACCGGGAATCATCTCGTGGGGCGTAATCATGCGGTTGAAGTGATCGTTGAAGTCGCGGAAGAAGGCCTCGCGCTGGGCATCGCTGAGCTGTGGCGGCGGCGTGGGTAGGTAGAACAGAGTATCCGCGTCCGGTGCGTAGGGTCCTGCCGCGTACACGCCGCCCACGCCCTGACCGGCGAAGTAGTCAGGCGAGCGGCGCGTCGCCACGGTCAGAGGGTCAGGGAGGGTGATTAGCTCGCGCTCGCGCACCCATTGCTCACTCTCTTCCAGAAGTCCAATGAAGTCGTCGACGAACTCCTCGACAGTACTGGCATGATCATCACCCACGCGGCGGAACAAGGCGCGTACCACCTCGATGTCATCGGCCGGTGGCACGCCTTCCATCAGCTGCGGCCACACGCTGCGGCCGTAGGCGGCCGTCTCCTCGCGCTTGGCCACCAAGGCCGCTTCGGCTCGTGCCAGCACCTGTGCGGGCGGGGTGCTGCGGTCGGAAAACAGGGCGAGCTTGTGGGCGTAGGCCTGCGTGCCGAGGCGCACGCTGCCGTTCGCGACGTCGCTCAGGGAGTCCAAGTAGTTGGCGAAGTAGGTAAGGGCGCCCGTGGCCGTGATGCCGGCGCGGCGTGCCTCGTCCTCCAGTGCAGGGGCCTGGGCGGCAGCGACGCGGGCGAGTCCATCGGCGTAGAAATCAGCGGCTCGTCGGGTCTGAGCGGTTGCCGCCGCTAGCCACTCTGGCGGGATCTCCTCGGGGCGGGTGCCGAGTGCCGAGCGCGCAGCGGCAACCAGGCGCGGCATCTGGCGCGCCCGCGCGCTTGCTGCCGCGAGCCGTTCGTTGGCGGGACGATCCTCGCGTACGGTCAGGAACACCACCGCGTTGGCCATTCGGCCCGACCAGAACAGCGGGTTGCGCTCGGGTTCGCGCTGATCCACCCAATCGAATAGCACCCGCTCGATGCGCCGGCGCAGCAGCTTCGCGTCCTCGCGGTCGTCGAAGGAGAGTCGCTCCGGGTCAGCGAGCAGAGCGTCCAGCGCCGCTCCCGTGCGGCGATTGACGGCGACCCACGCCGCGCGGCTCTCGCGGTCGAGGCGGTCCAGTTCGCCGTCGCGGTCGTGGCGACCGGCGCTCGTAGAGCGGATCGGGAAGGTCTCGAACCAGCTCTCGAGGTAGCGCTCGACGATGACCTCTACGGGGCTCGGCCTAGGTTCGGGCGATTGGCCTCGCGCGTCCTGCGCTAGGGAGGCGTCGCACAGGGCAGCGCTCAGCAGCGAAAACAGCGCGATTGGGGACCAGCGGGCTAGCGGTTGAGACAAGGGGTGATCTCCAGCGACGGCAGTGAGGTGGTGCTGGCAGCTCTACCAGCCACTGCTCCCCCTGGCAAGGCGATAGGTGGTCAGCCGCTCATTCGTCGAACACCCAGTCCGGGCAGGAGGCGTCGAGGTCGCTGCGCGCGCGGGGCTGACCGTCGCTGCTGATCATGAGCATGTAACCGTGGGGACCGCCGTAGGCGATCATCGGCAGCGGTTGCGCCGGGTTGTGAAAGCGCATGTCGTGGCCGATGTCCGCGTTGGTAAGGTCCGGGGCGTAGAACATCACGTGGGGCGGGAAGAACCCGAGCGAGCCCGTTTGCCGATTCACCGGACGGTTGTAGCGACTCAGCATATAGGCCACGCCCGGGCGTTCGACGCGCTCGAAGCGCCCACTGGCGAAGCCCGCGCGCACTTCTTCCCGAATGTCCTGCATTGATCGACCGGCCAGGAGTGCCTCGCCGATCCAGCGCACCTTCGGCAGGATGGTGCGGGTGCCCTCCGCGTCGTAGCAGGTGGGCTTCAGGACGCGTGGATCGTCGCGGTTCACCACACAGGTGAAGTGGTTTCGAGTCTTTCGGGCCTCGTGAAATCCCTTATCTGTGAGCACCCAAACTCCCGCCTGCGCTCGCAGGTGCTCGGGTGCGGCGCTCAGGGCCAAGGCAGCCTCGCAAGCGGGGCTAAGCAGGGGGATGGGGCTGGCGAGCGCTGTGCTTGGCAGCAGCACGGCGCAAAGGGCTTGGAGAATCCATAGGTGGCGTAGGGTCATGAGATCACCTCGATCCTGGGAGTACTGGCTCGTCGCGGCCCGCACTCAGATCGGGGCATGGCTGGGCGAGCCCCGACAAACGAGCGAGTTGGTTGCAACTCGCGATTGCGCTCGTGCCCGACCTTAGGAGGTCGAAGAGCGGTCGCTGAAGGGCCAATAGGATCCCTTTCCAGTGGTCCACTAGGGCGAGCGATCCCATCGATTACGCGCTGCGGTCGGGGTGAGGCGTTTCCTCGCGGCATACCAATGCCTACCGGGAAAGGAGAACCAGGCCCGCGACCGCACTCGCCGCCACCCACTATTCTCTACGGCCGTTCGACATAAGTGGCCACGATGGGCAAGGGCGATCGACGAAAATCCAGCATGTCACCCCGCGCCGCCCGCCACGCGGGCGCCGACGCCAGCGTGCAGGCGCGCGGCGTCTCGATGGCCGCCGCCTTGCGGCAGATGGAGGCTGGCCAGTACGAGCGCGCCTTGCGGATTCTCGAGCAGCTTTGCGCGAAGCGCCCTGACAGTGCGATCACCCTGAAGAAGATCGCTCAATGCAACACAGCGCTGAACCGCTTGGTCGATGCGCACCAGTGGTGGCAGCGTGCGTGTGATGCGAGTCCGCATGATGCGCAAGCCTGGTATGGCCTTGGCACCTGTCTGCAGGTGCTCGGTCGCCGCGAGCAGGCCCGGGCGGCCTTTTGCCGCGCCGTCGAAGCCGATCCCACCCATGCCGATGCGCTCATCTGCTTGTTTTATGCCGATGAGAAGCGTCAGCGCCACGAGGATATGGATAATTGGCTATCAAAATTAATCACTCATCACCCGAGCCATCCCATCCGTCACTTTCTTCAGGCGCTGCTCCTCGAGCGGCGTGGAGCGCTAGCGCAAGCGCTTCGGGTCATGGAAGAGGCACCGCGACCTTCCGAGCAAGAGATCTTCTTTCCTAGGTGGGCACATCTGTTCGGCCGATTGCTGGACGAGGCGGGCCACTGCGCGGCAGCCTTCGAGGCCCACGCGTCGGCCAACAGCTACCACCTGCGCACGAGCGTAGGCGTGCAGCGCAAGGTGGATGGTTATCTGGCGAAGGCCAAGCGACTGCTGACGGGGCTCGCGGGCGAGGACTACTCGCACTGGGCACGTGAAGAGGCACCCGGGGAGCCGCAGGTGGTCTGGCAGGTTGGGTTCCCCAGGTCCGGCACCACCTTGTTGGACCAGGTGCTGGACAGCCATCCGAACGTCACGGTTGTGTCCGAGGCCGATACGCTGTCCAACATCATCGCGATCTTGGACCAGTTGCCCGGCGGATACCCGGCGTGTCTGGATCAGTTGGACGATGATCTGGCCGTGAAGCTGCGGCCTATCTACCTCTCGACCCTCGCCACCTACAGCGGTCCTCCTCGCGACGGACACCTCTACGTGGACAAGAATCCCTTGTGGACCCTCCACCTGCCGCTGCTCGCCCGTCTGATGCCCAACGCTCCTGTGCTCGACTCACGCCGCCACCCAGCTGACGTGTGTCTCAGCGCCTTCGCACAGCACTTTGGGCTGAACGAGGCCATGTGCTGCTTCCTCTCCATGGACAGCACGGTAGCTCTGTACAACACCGTGATGGACTGCGATGAGCGCTTCGCGCGCATGCTGCCGTTCCAGCGCCGCCAAGCGGTGCGCTATGAAGATCTGGTCAGCGATCCGGAAAGAGAGGCGCGCAAGGTGATGGCGTTCCTCGGTCTGCCTTGGGATCCGTCCGTGCTTGACTATCATCGCCACGCCGCCGAGCGCGGTATCCAGACGGCTAGCTTCGACCAGGCGGTAAAGCCGATTTACACGAGTGCCGTTGGGCGCTGGCGCCGCTACGCAACGTCGCTCGCGCCGTGGTTACCTGCCCTGAGGCACCACGCCGAGCGCTTAGGCTACTCGGTGAGCAACGCCGATAGCTTAGTGGCCTAGAGCGCCGGCCCAAGCACTCAGGAGTGTAAGCCGCGCCGGTCGCGGCACCTGTGAAGGACGCCATTTTCCCGATCTACGATACTGTCCGCTGGGGGTTTCTCATGCTCTGGAAAGCAAAGCTCCGCGCGTTTATCGTGCACCTGTCCCTGAGCAGCCTCATCGTAGGGGCCGTGCTCACGCTGGCGCTAGTCGCTTGGTATCCCGCGCCGTACTTCCAAGCGATGGAGGTTTGGCAGGTGGTCAAGATGCTGGTCCTGGTCGACCTGGTGCTCGGGCCCATGCTCACGCTGATCGTCTTCGACCCCGCCAAGCGCAGCCTCACGCTAGACATGACGGTGGTCGCCTTGGTCCAGGTCGCCGCCCTGTCCTACGGTAGTTTCACCCTCCACCAGGAGCGGCCGTACTTCATGGTGTACTCAGGTGATCACTTCGAGGTGTTGGCGTATCGCGACGTCGATGTCAGCGCGTTGCCTGATCCCGCCCTGGCGCGCAAGCCCTGGCGTGGGCCCCGCCTGCTGGTGGCACCGCTGCCTGAGGATCCGCGGGAGCGCACGGCCATCGTCGCCGCCATTCTCATGGGTGAGCGACGCTCGCTCCACCTCGATCCTGCCTTTTGGCAACCCTACGAAGATCGAATGGATCTGATCGCTAGTGAGATGCGTCCGGTGCAGGCGCTGGTGGAGATCGGCCCGGGCCCGGCGCGCCAGGTGGAACGGGTGACGCGGCGGCTCGGTAGCGCATCGCATGTGGCCTACCTCGCCTGCAAGGCGCGAGGGCGTGACATAGCGCTGTTGGTGGATCGCCGCGACGGGCGGCCGCTGGCAGCAGTGGTAGAGACCTTCGATAGGCGCAGTGAGGTTGCGACGGCTGCCGTCAGTGGGGAGGCGGAGCCCTGAGGCGCCAGGCGCCGACGTCTAGGTAGCGGTGTTCGCGCGCCCCCCGCCGAAGCTACCGATCAGGCCTGCGCCGAAGGCGGCCAAAAAGGCCATGGTGATCGCGGCGAGGCCATCCCCCATCGACAGGCCGAAGAGTACCTCGGGCGTCTCTGCGCAGGTGGCCTGCACGCGAAACAGCACGGGTAGCCACTCATCGAGAGGCGCCCAGCTCGGAAACTGCGCGTAGAGGTTGCAGGCGCCGGCCTCGGCGAAGCCGTAGTCTAGGGCGAGCAACTTCCACACCACACCCGCGAGACCAAGGCACAAGGCGATCTCGCCGATCAGTACGGCGCGCGTGGGCCAGCGTCGCTTGCGCACTAGCAGGCCGAGCAGGGCGAGCAGGGCGATGGCGGCGATCCAGACCCGCGTGTAAACGCACAGCTCGCACGGGAAGTACATGAGCGCTTCCTGGTAGTAGACGGCGCCTGCTTCCAGGGCCACGCAAATTGCGATCACCAGCGCCCAGCTCTGCCAGCGCTGGGCCAGGCGCCCGACGGCGTTCATCCACCCTGACATCTGTCTCCAGCCTCGATGTGAACCCGACGCACTGTACTTAGCGATCGCGGTGGAGAAAAGGGGCAAGCGGGTGGCCCGAAACGGACTGCGGTGAGCTGGCCCGCCCCGCAGACACCACCGAGCCGCCCAGGGCAACCTGAAGTGCTACGGCGTCCGTCGGTCCCGACCGATTGCGCTCAGCGACCGTCGTAGCGAAGGCGCACGGCTGCGCCGCCGCCGGCGGCGAGGGGCAAGCGCAGCACGTCTCCCCGACGGATCTCGCGGGATTCCACCGCGAGAGATGTCGGGTTGTGCTCCCAGTGCGCGTCGGCGCCGTCGCGGTAGATTTGCGCCGTGTAGCGCGCACCGTCCTTCAGGAAGTCCAGGCTTAGGCTGAGTGACCGGGCGTGCTCATCGGTGAGCGCGCCGATGAACCAGTCCTCGCCGCCGCGCTGGCGGCGGGCCGTCGCGATGTAGTCGCCCACGGCGCCTGCAAGCGTAATGCTCTGCTCCCAATCAGTTGGCACGTCCTCGATGAATTGAAACGCATCCGGACGTGCCTCGTAGTGCTCGGGGAGATCAGCGGCCATCTGAATGGGGCTGTACAGCACCACGTACAGGGCGAGCTGCTTGGCGAGCGTCGTCTCGATGCGGCTGCGCGTGTCCGGCCGCGGCATGGATGGATCGACCGGTGGCTGCTCGTTGGGTCGCAGCTCAAAAATGCCCGGGGTGAAGTCCATCGGACCCGATAGCATGCGTGTCCACGGCAGGATCGCCGTGTGTTCAGGTGGGTTCGGTGGGATGCCCCATGCGTTGTACTCTTGGCCGCGCGCCCCTTCCCGAGCCAACCAATTCGGGTAGGTACGGCGAAGGCCCGTATCGCGGATGGGCTCGTGAGAGTTGATCGAGATTCTGTGGCGCGCGGCACTCTCTAAAACGCGCAGGTGGTGGCGCGCCATGAATTGACCGTTGTGCCACTCGTAGCGGGCGATACCCTGCATGTCGAGACGCTTGATGTCTCCCGCGTCTGCCACGTAGCCGGTCTTTACTTGGCGCACGCCCAGCTTCGCGTACAGGGCGAAGGCCGCTTCCAGCTGTGCCTCATAGTTGCTCACGTTGCCGGAGGTCTCGTGATGGCCGATAAGCCTTACACCGCGCTCGTGGCCATAGCGGGTGATCGCCTCGATGTCGAAGTCCGGGTAGGGCTCGGTAAAGCTGAACACGTCCCCGTTGTGGTACCAGTCCCCATCCCAGCCTAGGTTCCAGCCCTCGATAAGCACTCCGTCGAAGCCGTGTTTGGCGGCGAAGTCGATGTAGCGCATGGCCTCTTGCGTGGTCGCCCCGTGGATGCCGTCGCGGCCCCAGGTGCGGTCGCGGATGTGCATCGCCCACCAGATACCGATGTACTTACCGGGCTTTACCCAAGCGCCGACATCACCGAGCTTATTAGGCTCGTTCAGGTTCAGGATCAGGTCGGAGTCAATGAGGCTGGGCGCGTCGGGAGCGATCTGGATCGTGCGCCAGGGGCTTTTGAACGGACCCTCCACGTGCACCTTGGTGCCGTCGTGCCAGGGGAAGAGTTCTGCCTCGAACTGGCCGTCGCGTACCTGCTTCAGGTACATACCCGCGTAGTCGACGAGGGCGGCCTCATGGATAGACAAATGCACGCCGTCGCTGGTGCGCATAGTGATGGGCGTGTGGGCTCGCGTTACCTCGCTCACGGGCGTCGTGCGGTAGAGGTATTCCTGTCGGTTCGGTAGACCTGCCTCGATCCACCAGGCGGTCGCATCGCCCGGTACGCGGAATTCGGTCAACTCGTCGGTGACTCGCGCTGAGGGGCCTACTGCCTGTGGACCCACGAGGTAGCGCAGGCCGATGCCATCGTCGTACGCCCGCACGCGAACGGCGAAGTGCCGATCATCGTTGCGCTCGCTGACGAAGCGCGCCGTGATCTCGGCGAAGGCGAAGCTCACGAGGCGCCGCTCGCCCCACGGCTGCTCCCATTCGCCGCGCTCCGTACGGTGCGTGACCTCGCCTAAGACAAAACCCTCGTCGAGCCCGGCGCGTTGCGCAAAGCGCAAGCCGAGGCGAGAGCGGCCCAGCAGCTCGGCCCCTCGGTAGTACACCGTGTAGGCGGGCCTGCCGTCCGCCGCCTCCAGCATGACGACGATCTGCCCATCCGGCGAGCGCACGACAGCGCGCTCCGCCGGCGCTAGCGGAGCGGAACCCGCCTGCTGTGAATGGGCCGCAAGCGCGGTCAACACCAACAGCAGTGCCAAGGACGAACTAGCGAGGCGAGGCGGCATCGGGGGGCTCCCGTAGCAGGTGGGTTGGGGTGTGCGGCTGACCGAAGACCTAGGGCGGCGACCAGCACCTCCCGTACCCAGTCATCGTGCTCCCGAAAATCATTGCAGTGTTTACAGACAGATTGCAAACTTCGAGCTTTGAATGCCCTAGATAGCCGCCGCTCTAGACCTTGCAGTGCAACAAGAACTGTCGCATCAGGAGCGGTGATGGTTCTACAATGAAAGGGTTTTTTGCCTGGAAGAGGGTGGATCTGCGCTCGTGTCAGGCATGCCGAGAAAATCTTGCAAACAGATGAAAAATAGCGAGGCATAGGCGAATGAAGTTGGCCGTATGGCACAGGGTTGCAGGGCCGAGATTACCCAGGCGCTGGCTTGGCTCGGCGCCGCTCTTCTCGGGCTTGCTGCTCTTGTCCTGGAATGTGAACGTCGCAGCAGACGGTCACCTCGGAGCGCACGGCGTGCGTCCCCTGGCGGAGCGATTGCCCCAAGATGAGGTGATTTACTTTCTCCTGCCCGATCGCTTCGATGACGCAGACCCGCGGAACAACCGAGGGGGGCTAACCGGCGATGCCCTGCGCCACGGCTACGACCCCGCCCACAAGGGCTTCTATCACGGTGGGGACTTGGCGGGGGTTACGCGCCGCCTCGACTACCTCGCCGGCCTGGGCGTCACCGCCATCTGGCTGGCGCCCGTCTATCGCAACCGGCCTGTGCAGGGTGCGCCGGGGGAAGAGTCCGCTGGCTATCACGGCTACTGGATTACAGACTTCACCGATGTCGATCCGCACTTCGGCACCCGTGAGGCCCTGCGCGAGCTCGTCGACGCCGCCCACGCTCGGGAGATGAAGGTCTACGCCGATATCATCACCAACCACACGGCCGACGTCATCGCGTACCGTGAATGCCACGACCCCGAGTACCGCGGCGCCGACCGGGTCGCCACGGGGCGCTGTGCCTACCGCTCCCTCGCCGATTACCCTTACACCACGCGCGGGGCGGCCGACGGCGCGCCGATCAACGATGGGTTCATGGCGGACGGCCCCGCCTGGGCGACCGATGAGCATTGGGCCCGCCTCAATCGCCCCGATTACGCCTACACCCCGTACGTGCCGCCGCAGCAACGTGGCGTGAAGCGGCCTGAATGGCTGAATGACGTGCGCTACTACCACAACCGCGGCGAGACCACCTTCGAGGGCGAGAACTCTCGCTACGGTGACTTCGCGGGTCTCGACGATTTGATGACCGAGCATCCGCGCGTTGTTCGCGGCTTCATCGAGATCTACCAGCAGTGGATCACCGAGTTGCGTTTGGACGGGTTTCGCATCGACACGGCACGCCATGTGGGTGACGCATTCTGGCGGGCGTTCAACCCCGCTATGCGTGCGCACGCAGCCACCCTAGGGATCGATGACTTCTACATCTTTGGTGAAGTCTACGACCCGGATCCGGCCACGCTGGCGCGCTTTACTCGAAGCGGCGGCTTTCCCACGGTGCTGGACTTCGCCTTTCAGCGCGCGGTGCGAGACGTGCTGGTGGACGGTCAGCCAACCCACCGACTCTCTCGCTTGTTCGCTGCCGATGCCCTGTACAGAAACGGCGCTGAGACGGCGGCGCAGTTACCGACTTTCCTCGGCAATCACGACATGGGGCGCTTCGCCGGCTTTCTGCGCCAGCAGCTGCCCAAGGCCGGCGAGGGCGAGCTCCTCGGTCGCCTGGTGGCGGCGAATGCGCTCCTGTTCTTCGCTCGGGGCGTACCCGTGATCTACTATGGCGACGAACAGGGCTTCGTGAGCGACGGCAACGATCAGGACGCCCGCGAAGACATGTTTCCGAGTCGAGTCGACATCTACAACGACAACGAACTGCTCGGCACCGAACGCACGACGGCCGATGACAACTTCGATTCACAGCATCCTCTGTACCGAGCGCTCTCCCATATGGCGCGCCTGTACCATGGCCACCCGACCCTGCGTCGCGGGCAGCAGGTACTGCGGCTCACTGAGCTCGATGGCGGTGTGGTGGCCCTGTCCCGGCACCACGGCGACGAGGAGTATTTGGTGGCGATAAACACGCGCAACGAGTCGCGTGAGGTGAGTGTGGCCGTGGCGCCTGAGTCTCGCGAATGGCGAGCGGTCCACGGTGAGTGTCCGCAGGCGGTGCAGGCGACGGCGAGCCTCCCCCTGAGGCTCGCGCCATTCGCCTACACGATCTGCGCATCGACGGTCGCCGCGAGCAGCCGCCGATGACTGAGAGGCAGCGCGAGCCGTGGTGGCGTGGCGCCGTCATCTACCAGGTGTACCCCCGCAGCTTTCGCGACGCCAACGGCGATGGTGTCGGTGATCTTCGCGGGTGTATCGACGGCCTCGATTACATCGCCTCGCTTGGCGTGGATGGCATCTGGCTATCACCATTCTTCACCTCACCGATGCGCGACTTCGGTTACGACGTGGCGGACTATCGCGGGGTAGATCCTGTATTCGGAACCCTGGACGACTTCGATGAGCTCGTGGCGAAGTCTCACCGGTGCGGACTGAAGGTCATCATCGACCAGGTGTACTCTCACACCTCCGACGTGCACGCCTGGTTCACGCAGAGCCGGTGCAGCCGCGACAATCTCCGCGCCGATTGGTACGTCTGGGCGGATCCGAAGGAGGATGGCACACCGCCGACTAACTGGCAGTCCGTGTTCGGCGGCAGCGCGTGGACGTGGGACAGCCGCCGCGGTCAGTACTTCCTGCACAACTTCCTCTCCAGTCAGCCAGACCTCAACTTGCACAACCCCGAGGTGCAGGATGCGGTGCTGGAGGTGGCGCGCTTCTGGCTTGGGCGAGGTGTCGACGGCTTCCGCCTCGATGCTCTCAACTTCTCTATGCACGATCCGGAGCTGCGCGACAATCCGCCGGTGGATGCCACGCGTCGGGCGCTCGCCCGCCGTCCCCACGACTTCCAGCAACATCTACGCAACCAGTCGCACCCGGACATCGTGCAATTTCTGGAGCGCATTCGCGGGGTGCTCGAAGACTACGATGGGGCCTTCAGCGTCGCCGAGGTAGGCGGACCTGAGCCCTTGGGCGAGATGAAGGCGTTCACCGCCGAGGGTCGGCGCCTGCACTCGGCCTACGGCTTTGACTTCCTCTACGCCGATGCGATTTCCCCTGTGCTCGTGCGCGAGACGGCGGCGGCGTGGCCCGGCTTGCCGGGCGAGGGCTGGCCGTCGTGGGCCTTCTCCAACCACGATGCGCCTCGGGCGATCAGCCGCTGGTGTCCCCTGGATCCCGCTGTCGACGCCGGTCGCTACGCGCAGCTGATGCTCCTTCTGCTGTGCTCTATGCGCGGCAACGTCTTCCTGTACCAAGGCGAGGAGCTTGGATTGCCGACGGCGAATGTACCCTTCGAGTACCTGCAGGACCCTGAGGCCATCGCCAACTGGCCGGCTACGCTCGGTCGGGACAGCGCGCGCACGCCCATGCCCTGGCGGGCGGAGGCGCCCAATGCGGGGTTCACTGACGGCGCGCCGTGGTTGCCGGTCGATCCGCGCCACGTGGCCTTGGCGATCGATCAGCAGGATCAGCCGGGTGCGAACAGCACCCTTAACTTCACCCGTCGCCTACTGCAGCTGCGATGCGACTCGGCCCCTTTGCGCTGGGGGGAGACGCACTTCATCGACACGGTGGCGGACGACTCGCTGCTGGCGTTCATCCGTGAGTACCAGGGCGAACGGGTGCTGTGCCTGTTCAACCTTGACCCGAGCGCGGCCTACGAGTTGCCGGTCGCGCCTGAGGGTTGGGCGTGTGTGCTGGGCCATGGCGCTATGGGTGGCGACGCCGAAGAAATGACCTTCAACGATGCGCTACCGGCGTTTCTTCCGCCGGTGAGCGGCCTCATCGCCAAGCGCATGGGCTGAGCGGCGAGCGCGGCGCATGGTCTTCAGGCGCCGCAGCTCTCGCGCACGATCAAGTCCGTCGGCAGGCGCTCTGAGCGCACGGTGACGGCGTCCGGGGCATCGCGCAGCTTGGACACGAGCAGGCGCCCGGCCTTGCGCGTGTCCTGGCGCACGGTGGTGAGGGCGGGGCTGGCGAAGCGCGCTAGATAGAGATCGTCGTAGCCCACCACGGAGACGTCATCGGGCACGCGCAGGCCCGCGCGCTGGATGGCCCGCGCCGCGCCCACGGCGATCTGGTCGCTAGCCGCGACGATCGCGTCGAAGTCGACCTCACGCGCCAACATGCGATCGACGGCGCTTTGCGCCGATTCGATCTCGAAGTGAGTCGGCGAGACCAAGGCTGGATCGAGGGGCAGGTCTGCCTCCTCCAGGGCTTGCCGGTAGCCCCGGTAGCGCTGGGAGATCTCGGGGGCTTCCACATCGCCGCAGAAGGCCAGGCGCCTGCGGCCGAGGCGCAGCAGGTGCGCGGCTGCGCGTCGGCCGCCGCGCAGGTTGTCGCTACCGACGGAGCCGTAGCGCTGACCGGCCAGCTCGGCGCCCCAGACCACGAAGCGGTGTTCGTGGGTGGCGAGGCGATTCAGATGCTCGTGCATCGAGCTTTGGCCCAGGAAGATGATGCCATCCGCGCGGTTGCTCGCCATCAGGGCGGCGAGTTCATCGTAGTTGCGTGGCGAGGCTTGTGAGAGCAGTAGGTCGCAGCCCGATTCGCGCGCCGCCTCGCCAATGCCGCCGATAAGCTCTAGGTAGAAGGGATCGTACAAACCCACTTCTCGGCCCTGCGGCGGGGGGATGACCACGGCGATGGTGGCCACGGCGCCGCTCGGCACCGCCGGCATGTGCGGGCGGAAGTGGTAGTTGTGATTGCGTGCGAGGGTCCAAATTCGCCGCTTAGTGTTCTCGTTAACTGCGGGGCTGTCATTTAGTGCGCGCGACACGGTGGCGATGGAGACTCCGGCGAGCTGCGCGAGGTCTTCCAGTCGCGTCACAGTGCCGGAAGGTGTCGAGGGATTGCTGCCGCCCTTGTTGGGGCTGGTCGATTTCTTGTCGGAGGCCTTGCCGCTCATGCTGTCTGTACGTTGGTTTGTGCCGAGGTCGAGGGTGCTGCGCGCACGAACAGGGTGGCGACGGCGGCGATCAGCAGGGAAGCCCCACCTGTCACGATCGCAAGCACGGCACGCCCGTCGAGGAGATCGCGCACGATCGGCCCCATCAGGCCCGCCACGGCGATCTGCGGCAGTACGATAAAGAAGTTGAAGATGCCCATGTACACTCCCATCTTACGCGCGGGAAGAGCGTCGGAGAGGATGGCGTAGGGCATCGTGAGGATCGATGACCAGGCGATGCCGATTCCTACCATGGAGAGAAACAGCCAAGCGGGGTCGCTGATCAGGAGGTAGGAAATGAGTCCCGCGCCGCCTGCGCACAGGCTCACCGCGTGGGCAGCGCGTTGACCGATACGGTTAGCTAGCGCGGGTAGCATCAAAGCGTACAGGGCTGCTACGGCGTTGTAGGTGGCGAATAGCAGCCCCACCAGGTCTGCGCCCTCGTTGTAGCCCGGCGCGGTGGCCTCGGCAGCGCCAAAGTGGTGAGCAGTGATCGCCGGCGTCGTGTACACCCACATGGTGATCAGGGCGCCCCAGGTGAAGGTCTGTACCAGAGCGAGTTGCCGCATGACTCGTGGCATCGTGGTGAGATCGTTGAGAATGTGGCTAAAGAAATTGTCGTCGCGACCTTCGCGGCGCAGCCAAGCGTTGATCAGAAAACCAACGCCTGTGGCGGCGATGGCAATACCGATCAGCAGCAGCTGCCGATCGGCCTCGAGGGCTGCTACAGCTGCCGTGATCCCTGAGCCCGCCACGGCAAAGGCGATGCCCGCCTTGATGAACCAGGTCCAGGGAGGCGGCTTATCGAACACATCCTCATCGGATCGAAACTGACTTGGCGGCTCGCGGAACTTGGCCAATTCCTCGGGGGAGTACTCGCGGGTACTCACCACGGTCCACATGATCGAAGCAAATAGAAACGCTGCACCAATGAAGAAGGACAGGCGAACGGAGGCAGGAACCACCCCCTCCGGGGCTTCACTGCTCACGCCGAGGAGATTCGTCAGGAGCCAGGGTGCCGCCGAGGCCAGCGTGGCTCCCACGCCGATGAACCACGCCTGCATCGCAAAGCCACGCGTGCGCTGCTCGCTCGGCAGCATGTCACCGACGAAGGCGCGAAAGGGCTCCGTGGCCACGTTGAGCGAAGCATCGAGGATCCACAGGGTCGCAGCGGCCACCCACAAGTACGGCGAGAGCGGCATGATGAGCAGGGCGAGCGTGGTGAGAATGGCGCCAGCGAGGAAGTAGGGTCGGCGGCGTCCGAGGCGCGTCCACGTGCGGTCGCTGAAATGGCCGATGATCGGTTGCACCAGTAGGCCCGTGAGGGGCCCGGCCAGCCACAGGATTGGCAAGGTTTCGATCGAGGCGCCAAGGGTCTGGAAGATCCTGCTGACGTTGGCGTTTTGCAGCGCGAACCCGATCTGAATGCCAAAGAAGCCGAAGGAGATGTTCCAAATCTGCCAAAAGCTGAGGGCGGGTTTTCGCATGGTGGAATGCTCGTCGGCGTCTTGCAAGAATTTTCAATGAATGGTGGCGCAGAAGTTCCTTCTTGTCGAGTTTCCCTTATTTTGCAGCGCGGTAAGTGGATTCTCAGTTTGCATTGAGATGTAAACCATGCGACATAGAGGGCTCTGACTACCGCGCCGAGAGGGGAGCACTATGGCCGTCACCGATCCATCGAACCCTGCCGCTGATGCGCGCGAGGAGGCCCAGCCTGGGTACGTCGGCCTGATCTGCCTGGTGGCCACCATAGGCGGCTTTCTGTTTGGGTTCGATAGCGGCGTCATCAACGGCACGGTCGATGGCCTGCGCGAGGCCTTTGCCTCGAACAGTATCGGCACCGGTTTCAACGTGGCGTCCATGCTGCTCGGCTGCGCCGCGGGCGCCTTTGGCGCGGGTCGATTGGCCGATCGTTTCGGGCGTCGCGCCATCCTGCTGGTGGCGGCCGCATGCTTCATGGTCAGTGCGTGGGGGTCTGGAGCGGCGGGGTCGTCCCTCGCGTTCGTGCTCTATCGCATCGTCGGCGGCTTGGCGGTCGGGGCTGCCAGCGTGCTGGCCCCAGCCTATATTTCCGAGGTAGCCCCAGCGCGCATCCGCGGCGGCTTGATCAGCTTGCAGCAGATCATGATCATCATCGGCCTCACGGTGGCCTTCGTAAGTAACTACGCGCTGGCGCTGGTCGCGGGTTCCTCGACCGCGGAGTTCTGGCTGGGCTTTCGCGCGTGGCAGTGGATGTACTGGGTTGAAATCCTGCCAGCTGCAGTCTTTCTGCTAGCCCTGTTGCTCATTCCGGAGAGCCCGCGTTATCTCATGCTCCGGGGCGAGCGGGAGCGCGCCCGCGGTGTGCTAGCACGCTTATTCGGTACCGGGGAAGCTGCGCGGAAAGTGACGGAGATCGAAGCTTCCCTCGCCCAGGATCATCACGCACCCACCTTAATGGATCTCATCGATCCGGCGACCCGTCGCGTGCGTACACTGGTTTGGGCCGGGATTGGTTTGGCGGCCTTCCAGCAGCTGGTCGGTATCAACGTGGTGTTCTACTACGGTGCCGTCCTGTGGCAGTCCGTGGGGTTCGCTGAGAGTGACGCCCTGCTCATCAACATCGTCTCCGGCGCGGTCAGCATCATCGCGTGCTTGCTGACTATCGCCTCGATCGATCGCATCGGACGCAAGCCCTTGCTGCTGGGAGGATCGATAGGCATGGCCGTTACCCTCGCTGGAGTCGCCATCGCGTTTGCCTCCGCTTCCGTGGACGGCGATGGTCAGCTCGCCTTGAGCGAGCGCATGGGGCTGCTGGCGCTCGTCTCGGCGAACGCTTACGTGTTCGTCTTCAATATGAGCTGGGGGCCGGTCATGTGGGTGATGCTTGGCGAGATGTTCCCGAATCAGATACGCGGCTCAGCCTTGGCCGTGAGCGGATTCGTGCAGTGGGGCACCAACTTTGCGATCACGATGACCTTTCCGATCATGTTGGCGACCATCGGCCTGGTCGGCGCTTACGGGTTCTACTGCCTGTGCGCCACGATTTCCGCCGTCTTCGTCGTGGTGTTGGTGCGCGAGACGCGGGGCAGGGAGCTGGAGGCGATGACGGGCTAGGCGCGAGGGCGTGACGCAGTCGCCACCCGGCGTGGAGCTCAGGAGCCCTGCGACGCGGCGCATCCAGCCTGTCGAAGGAGCGTCCTAATCCGGCGCCAAAGCTGGCCAACACTCTTGGAGCGGGGGCGATGCAGGTAGCTGCCATCATGACCGCCCGGGCGGTAGCGTGGATCCCATGGTCAGCTGGCGCGACGTGTTGAAGCTGCTCAAAACGCGCAGCAAGGCTCTCGAGGCCTTCGCCTGCTCGCACCGCGCATCCGCGCCCTGACGGTACCCATTGATCGGTCGCCTCGGCGACCCACCTTGCGCTGATCGCGTTAGGCTCTGCGGTTGCGGGGCCCGCGCACGGGCCTCGATTGCGAGGAGCCCGCAGTGACACCCCGAACTTCCCCCTCGAGCACGTGCTCGGCCTTTGTTGCGCTGGCGTGCGCGGCGTCCTTCGCCTGCGCCAACCCCCTGCCGGAAGCGGTAACCTACGATACGACTGTGCCCACCGGTGAACAGGTCTTTGGTTTCGAGGTGGGTGAGCGACACCTCAGCCACGACGAATTGCTTCGTTACTTCGAGGCCGTCGCGGGCGCTAGCGAGCGCGTGCAATTGGTCGAGATCGGCAGCACGCACGAGATGCGCCGTCACGTGTTGGCGATCATTTCCACGCCCGAGAACTTAGCTCGCCTGGAGGACTTACGCAGTGCCCACGTGGCCTACGCTGACGGCCTGGCCGAGACGCCAGGCCCCCTCGTGGCCTGGTTCGTCTACTCCGTGCACGGCAATGAGACCAGCGGTGCGCACGCGTCCACCTACACGGTATACCATCTGGCCGCCGCGCCGCTCGACGCGCTAGAAGTAAATCTTGGAAATACGGTGGTGATCATCGAGCCGTCGGCCAACCCTGATGGCATGCAGCGGTTCACCAGCTGGGTTAATGCTCATCGCAACCGAATCGAGGCTAGCGATCCGAATCATCGCGAGCATCGCGAAGCGTGGCCTAATGGAAGAACTAACCACTACTGGTTCGACCTGAATCGTGATTGGCTCCTGCTTCAGCACCCGGAGTCCCGGTCGCGCGTCGAGTGGTACCAGCGCTGGTTGCCGCACGTGGTTGGCGACTACCACGAGATGGGGACATCGGCCACCTACTTCTTTCAGCCGGGTGTGCCCTCGCGGAACAACCCGCTCACCTCTGCTCGCACCGTTGAACTCACGGCGCAGATCGCACGGTTTCACGCCAGGGCGCTCGATGCCTTCGCCCAACCCTATTTCACGCGGGAGGCTTTCGACGACTTCTACTACGGCAAGGGATCGACCTACCCAGACCTGCAGGGAAGTGTCGGCGTCCTGTTTGAGCAAGCGAGCGCCCGAGGCCTAGCGCAGCGCTCGCCGAACGGGACGGTTACCCTGAAGCAGGCGATTCGAAACCAGTTCGCCACGTCACGCTCCCTGCTGGCAGGTGCCCAAGCCAACCGCCAAGCCTTGGCCATCCATCAACGCAGCACGCGGCGCGATGCGCTCGCCGCTGGCAAAGCGACGGGCGGTGGTTGGGTGTTCTCGACGCCGGGTGACCCGCACCGAGGCTACTCCCTCGCACGCTTGCTCGCTGGTCATGACATCGAGGTGTTCCGTCAGGCGCAGGCACCGCAGCACGCCTTCTTGGTACCTGCGGAGCAGATTCGATTTCGCCTCGTCCAGACCTTGTTCGAACCGGTCACCGAGTTCGCGGACCCCACCTTCTACGACGTCTCTGCGTGGAACGCGGACCTCGCCTACGATATCGACGTCACGCGGGTGAGCGCGCTACCGGCCCGCGGTGAGCGAGTGCTTCGCACGAGCCCCCTCGCTCCTGGGGCGTTGCACGGCGATTCGGCAACGGCCGTCGCCTACGTGCTCGATTGGCAGCGCAGCGAGAGCCCGCCAGCGGCCGCCACCTGGTTGCGCGAGGGCTTGCGTCTGCGGGTGATGACCGAGCCATTTGGCGCTGAGGTCGACGGTCAGATGATCGCCTTCGAGCGCGGCGCCGTAGTGGCGCTAATCGGGACGCAAAGCAAGTCGAGGAAGACACTCGATGAACTCGTCGCCCAGGTCATCGATGAAGAGCGCGCCCACGTGTACGCCCTGAGCACGGGCCTGACCCCTGTGGGCCCGGACCTCGGGGGGCGCAGCACCGCCGCCATCGGCAAGGCCAAGTTGCTGCTGCTAGCGGGGCCAGGCACGTCCGCCTACGAGGTAGGGGAGATTTGGCACCTCACCGATAAGCGCCTAGGGCTGCCGACCACGCTCGTCGAGCTCGACCAACTCGAGCGCTTATCGCTACGTGCGTACTCGCACGTGCTGATGGCAGACGGCGACTACGAAGATCTTGATGCACAGGTTGGCGAGCGCTTGCGCGACTACGCGTGCGGAGGCGGCACGGTGATCGCTCAGCGTCGAGCGGCGAAGTGGTGGGCGGAGCAGCCCGTCACCCGCCTCAGAGTGAGCGAGTTGCCGCCGTCAGGGTTGCCAGCAAGCTACGGGGACCGCGCCGAAGTGCTTCAGCGCGAGCGTATCGCCGGGGCGATCTTGGCCAGTCGAGTCGACCTGACCCACCCCCTGGCCTTTGGCCTGCCGGACGAGCGGTTACCGATGTTCCACAAGGGAGAGCTGCGCTTTCGTCGCGTCGCGGATCGTTTCGCGAACGTAGCCGTGTACGACGAGGAGGCACCAGTGCTCTCGGGGTTCGTCTCCCCCGAGAACGCCAAGCGTTTGGGCGGGAGTGTGGCGGTGATCGCCGAGCCTGTGGGACGTGGTCGCCTTATCCTGTTTGCGGATGTTCCCAACTTTCGCGCTTACTTCCGCGGCTCGCAGCGCATGTACAGCAACGGGTTGTTTTTTAACTCGGCCATCGAGTTCGACCGGGCGATCGTCGACCAGGCCGAGCAGCGCTGCCGACGCGAGCAGGCCACGGATATGTCATAACGCGGATGCCCCTTCGCCTGCGACGCCTCCGTAGGGTCTCTCCCAGTCGACCGTTCATCAGGATGGGTGTGAAGAACCCGATAGAAAGGCCACTAGGCAAGAGGGACAAGGAGTCGGAATCGCGCTTGATGTCCGTCCTCCCTCAAGGATCAAGCAGGCGTGACCGGGACTTCGCCTGCGCAGTTCGTCTGGATGGTCCCCCGCGCGCTCTCATTGGCACCCCGGTCAGCCAACCTTCGCGGGCGCGCGGACCCCGGATCATCCAGGCGTTTTTTTCTCCGGTCTGGCGCTCCCCCCCGCGCCGGACCTTTTTTCCCCGCCTACTGCGGGTTCGGCGGCGTAATAGGGTCGATGTACAGCACGGGTGAGATGTGCGTGCGCCCGCCACTGTCGCGCATCAGCAGCTGCACCGGCTCGGCCACCGGGCACTTCACGTTGGCCATGGCACCGAAGTCCAAGGAATCGAGCGTTGGGAAGGGCAGCACGAATGCATCGTTACCGCACTGGAGGGTGATGTCCGTGAAGCTCTCGGCGAGCTGGGGGTCGATCTCGTAGTAGAAGGTGCCGGGGCTCATGAACTGCACGAAGCAGTTGGGGCAGGGCAGGTCGCCCGGCTGCGGGTCCACCCAAGGCACCGAGTTGATCCCGTGGTACTGCTTTGCAAGGCACGGGTTTGCGGGGATCCCTTGCAACGGGTCGTAGTGGGTAACAATGCCGTCGCAGCCCGGATCCACGAGCGTGTCGGTGATGGTGGCAAAGTCCGAGGTGGGCGCGATGTCGTCCACGCCCGTGAGTTCCAAACGGATCGGCGTGGGGCAGCTTGGGTATGACCCCGCGCAGTTGTCATCGCGCACGCACTCGATGGTGGCGCACAGGGTGACGCGCCGAACGTTGGGGACAGGGTTGGGGCAGGCGTTGGCACCGCCGCCCCGACCGTTGAGACAGAAATCCGCTTCCCGCCCGACGTCCGTGCCCGAGAGGGCGATGCGGTCCAGCAGCTGCCTGGTCGGTAGCGCGTTCTTGAAGCGCCAGGCGACGGCGGCGGCGGCGGACACGACGGCACTCGCCACGGAGGTGCCCGTGAGGGTGATGGTCGGCGTGTTGGGGATCGCCAGCGACTCCGTCGCGGCGTGATCGGCGAAAGCCACTAAGGTCGGCTCTCCGCCGTTCGGTCGCCCATTGAAGATGATCGAGTTGTCGACCCGTACGCCGCCGATGGCCACCACTAGGGGGCGGTCGTTCTGCGAGGTGAGTTGTGAAGGGAAGGCCCAAGGCGGTGTGTAGCCGCCCTGCTCGATCAGCTGTAAACGGCATTGGAGGAAGTTCGGTGCGGCCCTTTGCTCCCACGCTGCTGGGTACATGGGGCCACCGGGCTCGTTAGGGCCGCCGTGCTGATTGCCGGCCGCGGCCAAGACGAGCGCTCCGCGGCAGCTCGCATCCTGCAGGGCGGAGTAGACGGCGGCCACGGCAAGGGGCATCGCGTTGAAGCCCTGGTTGCCGCCAAAGCGCCGGTTCCAGCCAAGGGAGAGATTGAGGATGAGGTGTTGCTGTTCGCCCATCCCCCGCGGGGTCGTATCGTTCGTCCACTCCGCCACTTCGTTACGAATGGCGCGCGCGAGGTCGGTCTGGGCGCCGAACCAGCCGCCGTTGAGCCCGTTGCGGCAGGCGCTATCCTTGCTGCGCTGATCGAAGCACACGTTGCCCAAGGTCAGGCGCGTACGCACGTCCGCTGCGCAGTCGCCTGCCGCGCCGTTGCAGATCATGCGCTCGATCAGCGTGGCGAGCGTATAGCCGTGGGCTGAGGTGTATTGGGTGAACAGCTCGGGGTTGGCGCCCGAGGGCTGGGTGTCGAGCAGGGTCAGGCGTACCGAGTCGCCGTCGGCTGGGAAGCTCAGGGGATCGATCGGTTGACCGACTTCGCGCAAGAAGTGCTCACTCAGCTGGCGGAATAGGCGTGGCGGGAGTTGGCCCTCAGCTTCCGCCGATAGCGCCATCTGGTCGGGTTCGACGGCGCTGAGCGAGCCGTTGCCAAGCAGCGCCTGTAAGTTGTTGCGCAGCGTGTTGCTGAAGGGCGTGTCGTCAGGTAGCTCGTACACGCAGTAGCGGGCGAGTCCTGGGGGTGGCACGGGCAGTTCCGGATCCTCGAATAGACGTTCTTCTTCCCATCCGAACGCCGCGGGACACGGTTGTTCAGGGTTCGTGCTGATGCCGACCCAGCGCCAGAGGATGCGCGCATCGTTCGGATCGATCGGCGGGTCTTCTGGCGCCGCCAGGGCGGCTGCTGTGGTCAAACATGCGAATAATATGGCTAGGCCAGGGGCAGCCCGTCTAGCTGTCATTTGGAAGCGCATGTCGAGTCTCCTTTGCCAGTGCGTTGCTGGCCGGTGTTATTCGCTGTGTGAGCGTTGACGGTGTTCATAGGGTGATGTGTCGGAAGCTAAACCAGTCCGCTGCCGGCGCCTGGCGCGCCAGGGCGAGCTGCGCCTCGCGCAGGGACTCGCCTACGTCGGCGCCAGGGCGCCAGCGTTCGTAAAGGGCAGTGACCAGGGCGTTGGCGATGTCATCTTCTACCGGGCGAGTGGCGGCAATGACCGAGTGACTTCCCGCGGCAAGAAACGCATGGGCGATGCCGATGCCTTGGCTCACGTCGGCGTCTGCCTGCGCTCGCCCGGTCTCACAGCCAGACAGCACCACCTGCGTTGGGGCCCGGCGCAGGGCGAGGATGTCCCCCACCGTAAAGGCGGTATCGCCTGCGAGTGGTAGGGAGCTGTCCCATCCTCCGCGGCCGCCGAACATGGCGTGGCCGGCGTAGTGGAATAGGTCCGCCTGCTCCAGCGCCGCGCGCAGGCTAGGGAGGTTGGCGTCGCCGCCCAGGAGCACGTGGGGAGGCTGCGGCCGCTGCTGAGTGAGCAGGGTGGCCACCCGGTGCGCTTCCTGGCGCGCGGCCGGTAGGTCGCCGCGCGGGTCGCCGACTACGAGCGCTGCGGGCAAGGATAGCGCTGCAGGCCGCGTCGGCGAGGCGGCCGTATCGAGCGCGTAGCTCACGGGCACGTGGGCGAGCAGTGGTGCGTCGGTCCAAGGCAAGGCGTGGACGTCCAGATTGTTGAGCACGCCCGAGGTGAGTAGGCGGAGCTGCCGCGCCCCGTCGATGGCGGATGCGAACGGTTCCAGCAAGCAGGCACTCAAGAGGTCAGCGTGCCCTTGCGGATCCTCGAGGGCCTTGAGTGGGCACGCGATCTCCGTCGCCTCTAGCCCCTCGTCACTCTCGGCGAACGCGAGCCACCGCGCGTAGTCAGTGCCATCCTCGTGGGTCGAGAAGAACAACAGCTGAGTTGCTCCCGGCGGGCGCAGGCGCTTTTCGCCTGCCTCGGGCCCGGGGAGGCGGTCGAGCACGGCGAATGCGCCATCGAGGGTACGGCGTAGGTCGATCGCGAGCGTCTCGCGCGCGGCGCGCGTCGGGGCTAGCGCGTCGGCCGGCAGCATCCAGTCCTCAGCCACCTCGCCAGCCAACTGGTCGCGGGCGCGGACGTATGCGGACATGGCCGCTTGCCACTGCGCGCGCTCGTCCTCATCGAGCGCCGCAAGGCGATCCGATCGGCGCAAGCTGCGTAAGGTACGGCTGCGCGCCGCGCGGGCAACGGCATACGCCTGCCTGAGCTGTCCCTGGTCGATAAGCAAACGCAGGTAGGCGAGGGTGACCCAGCGGTGGCGGGTCAAGAAGGTCTCTCGCCCCGCATTGACCGGCACCTGCACGGTCTGCAGGGCGAGCAAGGCTTCCGCCCGAGCGTAGGCATCGAGCGCTCCTTGGAGTTCACCGAGCGTCTCCAACGCTTGCGCCCGTCCCGCTTGCGCGCGCCATTGCGCCTGGTCGTCGTAGCGTCGACGGGCGAGCGCAGCGAGGGCATCGTAGGCGCGCAGGGCAGCCTTGGGGTTATCGCGCCTCAGGGCAACCCGTCCCTGCGCATCGTGTAGCCAAAGGGCTAGCCCTGGTGCCAGATCCGGCTCGTCGCCCAGGGCGTTGAGAAGTCGAGCCGAAGCGTCGAGGTCGCCGGCGTGCAGGTAGGCGAGGCTCAGGTTGATTCGAGCGTTGGCAAGCTGCTCACGCGTCCGCTGACAGGCCGGGTCCTGGTAGGCGGCGAGCGCTTCGCGCAGAGGAGGTACCGGGTCGGGTGCTGCTTGGCGAGATTCCAGGGCGAGGAGTCGGTTCCAGCCGATGTTGTTGGCGAGCTGCGCCCGTGAGCACGAGCCCGCTTGTGAGCTCGAGCGGGAGGAAAGGGCGACCAGTAGCCGATCCGCTTCCTCGCGCCGACCGACTGCCTGCAGCTGCAGCGCCAACCACTGCTCGGCGAGCTGCTGATGGCCGTGGAGTTCGAGGCGCTTCGCCGTCGTCGCGGCACGCTGCAAGTGGGTCAGGGCGTTGCGGTAGTCGCCCACGTGGCTGGCGAGGGCGCCGGTGTAGTAGTCGAGGAGGTAGCGACCCCGTCCGCCTAGCTTGTCGAGCGCTGCGCCGCGCGGACGAATGCGCTCGAGCAGGGCGCCCGCTTGGGCAAACTCGCTGCGCTGTAGATGCAGGTAGAGGGCTACCGTCGCGCCGTCGATGAGCGCCTCCGGACGGTCCACTCGGGCGTAGTGCTCGATGGCCCGATGGAGCAGGGTCAAGGCGCCGTCGGCATCGCCTGCGGCCAAGTGTGCTTGACCGGCCCAATGGGATGCGTAGGCCTTGGCGAGGACGTTTCGCGGATGACTCTCGTCGTCGAGCAGGGGGGTAATCGCATCGATAGCCTGCTCGTGATCACGCTGCATCCGCAGTGCTCTGCCTTTGCTCAGCACGGGTTCGATCGCGCTGCCGCTAGCGATATCGAAGCGCCAGCGTGCTCGCCCCGGCGCGCTGGACCGCGTCGGCGTGAGCGTCACGGTGCCAGGCAGTCGCTGGGGCATTATCTCCAGGTACTGGCCGCCGTCGACGGTGTTTTGGGCCAAGACCTCACCGCCGACGATCTTCAGCTCCCCACTCGCGTGCGGGAGCCACAGATGCAAGGGAGTGTCCTCGCTCAGCAGGCAGATAGGGCCCGCCAGTACGCTGTCGCATCCGGTGAACAGTGGCGTCTGCCACTGGAGGTTGGTCAACGCATCGGAGGATGCGGCGGGCGGGGTGTCTTGGCGAGAGCACGCCCCTAGGGTTAGGGCGGTGACGGTGCTCAGGAGCAGGGCGATGGGCGCTGAACCTTGCATGGGCGACGTCGCTCGCTACTCGCTCAGGGTGAGGTCCAGCGCGAAGGCCTGCCAGGACTCGCCGTCGATGCCTCCGTACTCACCAATCAACCCGGTTAGCTTAGCGGCGGTGGGTAGCGCATCTTCAAGCCCAATGACGACGAAGAGTCGGGATGCGCCCGCGGGCAGGGGCAGCTGCTCGCCCACCCGGGCCTCGATGCGCACGGCGCCGCTGGGCGCGGTACGCACGAGGGCGGGATCGAGGTTCAGGGCTGTGGGGGTGGCTTGGGACGGTGACTGCAGGTACAGGCGTGTGCTCACCGCCGCCTCGGTTTGCGTGCCCGGTGTCATCAGCAGGCGTAGCTGGTTGCCGGGCGCCACCGCCACGGCGACGGGCGCAGGGCTGGTCGGCGTGATCCGTACCTCCTGGGTTGGATCTGCGCGCAGCTCAGCTGTCATACCGTCGACCTGCAGCACGTAGCTAGGCAGCGCTTGGCTGGGCGTGGGCCCGGTGAGTAGCGTGGGCAACAGCACAGCGAGCAACAGGCCTGCCGCCAAAGCGGAGGGAATCGCTACGGCAGGGCGCCAACCGCGGCGCTGCACCCTCGGCGTGAGCAGCGTGACCTTGGCGCTGGTTGTCTCCTCGCGCGCGGCGGCGGGCGCCGCCGAGCCGTCTTCGAGCGTCGCCGTCACCCGCTCGAGCAGGGTGCTTTGGCGCTCACCGCTGAACGGTGCGTAAGCCTCGACGATGCGACTCGCCTCCTCGCTGCTCTGCGCGATCGTCTCGAGCCGTGACCGCTCCTCAACAGTCAGCCGGCCCGCCGCGTGCTTCTCGAGGAGCACGTCCTCGAGGCCCAGGCGCGCCAGGTTCGACTGCCAGTCGGCATCGGCTTCGCGTCGTTGGGTCGCCAGGGAGATCAACAGATCGTCTTCTTCGTTCATGGCTGAGCGGTTGGTACTAGTGAGGTGGACTTCGCCCGCTGTCGGACGAATCTGACATGAGTTCCGCGTGGACCTGTCGGGCGGCCCGGCGCAGGCGGCTTCGCCAGGCGTAAACCGCCTCTGGTGACAGCTCCGTGGCAGCGCACACCTGGGGCGTATCCAGCTCCTGCACGTAGAGTAGCTCGAACAGATGGAAGCCCAGGGGCGTAAGGCTCTCGCGCAGGCGCCCGAGCATTCGTTCGAGAAGATCACCGGCGAGTACGCGCCGCTCCACCGCTGGGGTCGAGTCGACCGCCTCTGGCGCGTCCTCGTCGGCTTGCTGCTCGCGCCAGGGATTGCGTCGGGCACTGCGCATAGCGGAAATGGTGCGACGCTCCGTGACCAAGCCCACGTAGTTGTTCAGGGAGAGGCCGGCGTCGTCGCGCCACGCCCTCAGCACGTGAGCGTCATTGGTGAACAGCTCAACCAGTGCGTCTTGCGTGAGGTCTTCGACGTCGCGGCGCACGTCACGAGCCTGGCCGGTGCGCAGCAGGCAGCGCGCTACGCGCGCTTGCACGATGGGCGTGAGTCGGTCGAGCAGCGCCTTAAGCTGGGCACGATCGCCGGCAAGGGCGTCGTTGAGTAAGCGCGCGTCCGCTGGCGAACCGTTGGCTTGCGAGGCGTCGTTCATCCTTGATCCGTAGCGACAGTGGTACGCCAATCGTCGCACCCACGACGCAGCGGCGCTCGACACGCCCGTCAGTGCCGCCGCGTCCCGCCGCGTCGCCATTGTAGCCCCCAAGCGCCGGTGGGAGCGGCGGCGACCCGCCTCCGACTGTCGTGGATCACTCAAAAAATCCGTGAACTTCGGATTGGAGAGCAATGATGTGGGGTAGGTGCCTGTGGATGTTGTCATCGATTTCGCCTCGAGCGCCTCCGACGCGATGGCGACTCGCCCGGTGATGGTGTTCGCCCCGTGGCACCGATTTCTGACCTCACGCACTGCCGCATATCTCGCCTGTGCTGCGGGCGCAGCACGCGAACGACGCTTTACCTTGCCGAATCATCGGTGTGACACTGTCCAATCAGCGCAGGCGTTCGCCTGTGCCGATTGACAGGGAGGTCAGGGCGCGCGATTCCAGGATGGATGGGTCCGTGCCACTAATATCGATGAGGCGGGGTCGAACGTAGGGAGACGGTCGCACCTGCCTGTTTCAAGGGGACACTAGATGAATAGGACACTCGCGCGCGCGTGTGCTGTCGCACTGGGCACCACATTGATGCTGGGCGCCGGAGCAGCACTGGCGGACTACAACGAAGGCGGCGGCAACAGCGCTGGCCCTGGCACGACTAACCCACTTGCCGCTCCAGCAGTGCTGGCAACGGGGCCAGATTTGAACGCGGACGGCTACCTCAGCATTTCAGCGGATGAATACGGCTCCTGGGGCTCCTTCGAGTTCGACTTCTTGGACTTCTTCAATCCGGTGGGCTTCGATCTACAGCCGGTCGCCTTTACCTCTGGCTTCTTTTACTTCGAGCGCGACGCGGGCAAGCGCGAACTGCTCTCCACCATTCAGTCGTGGCAGGACGTGTTCGGTCCCGACGACTCGCTGACGAGCGTGATCACCTCCGCCAACGTGTCGAGCGACTCGAACGGCGACGGCGTGGATGACACCGCCGTAAGCCAGTTCGAGGTGCGCGGCGGGGGCACCCTTCTGCGCTTCGATCTAACGCAGACGGTCTCCGCGTCTGAAGGCAACCGGGCGCTCGTGCGCCAGGACTACACGATCACCAACCTCACAGACGACGCGGTCTCCTTCGAGATGGTGCGCACCTTCGATGGTGACCTGATCTGGCTGGCTGGCGATTTCGGCGACGACGAAGTGGGCACCATGGGCATCGGCGGCAACCTAGGCACCTACGTGTACCAGCAGGAAGTGGATGCCCCCGGCGACACGGCCGTGACGCTGAGCGGCACGTCGGGCGATGTCTACTACGGTGGCAAGAACGGCATCGAGCCGCCGGATGGACCGCCTGCCTTCGGCTTTGGTACTGACGTGCAGGTGTGGGATGCCTTCGGCGTTCCTGACAGCTGGCGCACCTATATCGCTGGCGTCGGCTACGAGACCAACGGCAACTCGGGTGCCTTCCCGCCCGGCTTCACCGATCCCGCGGACGGCTTCGTCGGTACGGAGTACACGGTGTCGCTGGCAGGCGGCGCGTCGGACACGATCACCGTGATCCACACCTACGGCGGCAATGAGCCGGCTGGTTGCGCCCTCAACATCGCCTTGGACCGCAACGTCGCCCGGGCGGGCTCCGTGGTGGCCTTCGACCTCGACATCATGCACAACCGCAAGGACACGGTGCGCGTGCCTTTCGAGGTAAGCCTGCAAACGGCTGACGGCCGCGTGCTGGCGTCCAAGCGTAGTCGCGCACAGGTGTATCGCTTCGGCGATCGCGTGCAGCAGCGCGGCTTCTTGGAGCTGCCGGCGATCGTGGTGCCGGGTCAGTACCGCGTGGTGGTGGGCATCAACGGTATGCAGCAGGAAATCGCTCTCGCGTCCCAGCCGCTGCGCATCATCCGCTGAGCTAAGCGGGCCTCGCTCGCTTTCGAGCCCCTCCTCGCTACCAGGCGGGGAGGGGCTCTTTCGTTGGTGCTCGTCAGTCCTGGACGATATCCACGATCTGATTCGGTGTGAGCGGCCCGCGCACGTCCCAGATGTTGCCCGCGGTCTGCGGCCCGTTGGGCCAGTCGATGGCGGCGAGTATGCGCGTGCCCGGCTCGATGTCACCGAGGCCGAAGGTCATCCAGGGACTGTCCATCGACAGGAAGCTCGAGCCTGCGTAGATCTCCCGCACCTGGATCGTGCGGTTCGGCGGTTCACCCACGATCAGCAGCACGCGCGCGCCGACCGCATCGCGGTTGGTGTCGATGCCGTTGCCCTGCAGGCGTAGGGTGATCCACGCGTTGTCGTTGACGGTCTCGTTGCGTAGCAGCACGGGCGTGCCCGTGAGCTGCGCAGAGCGTCCGTCGCCGTCCCAGCTATCGGTGGCGACCAGGATGTCCACGCGGCCGTCGTTGTCGTAGTCGGCCGCGGCGACCCCCGAGGTGTACCAGTCGGACATGTCGACGGTGGTGTCCGCGGTGTAGTCGACGAAGAGCGGCGTCGGCGGATCGTTCATCAGCAGCACGCCAGGGTTGTTTGGCCCCGTTCCCTCGAGCGGCGGCGGGCTGCCGCCAAAGAACAGGTCCGCGCGCCCGTCGAGGTCGAAGTCCTCGCCTACGGCGCCCCAGCCGAAGTAGTCCGCCGGGCTAGGGCTGGGGCCGTTCAGCTGCGTGAGCTCCGCCACGTCGTTGTAGCGTCCCTGGCGCTGGGACCAGTGGTAGAGGGCGTGGGGGCGCTGGCTGTTGCCCGTGTTGGTGATGAACCAGTCGATGCCGAGATCGCCATCGAAGTCGGCGCCCGCGATGCACATCCACGCGCTTTGCGCTTCCAGGCCCACCTCGTTGGTGATGTCGTCGAACAGCACCGTGCGGCCCACCGCGTCGATGCCGCGATTGTGGTACAGCTGCACCGGCGTTGGTCCGAAGGTCGTGAGCACGCCGTTGACCACGAACAGGTCCATGCGGCCGTCGCGATCGTAGTCGGAGAAGGCGGTGGCCAGGGCACCGTATTGGGTGTCGCCGATGATGGAGGCGTCGGTGATGTCGCGGAAGCGGATCTCGCCGTCGGCCGAGCGGTTGAGGTACAGACGACTCTTGTGCAGCTGGATCGTGGGGTCGTCATCGAAGCAGCCGTTCGGCGGGGAGCAGCCGATGCCGCGGGTGCCGCTGGCGGTGACGAAGAGGTCGAGCCGGCCGTCGCTGTCGATGTCGCCGAAGGCTGCGCTCATCGTGGTTTCAAAGCCCGTGAGGCCCACTGCCTCGTTGTCCGCTTCGACGAAGGCGTAGTCCGGCGCGCCTTGGTTGATGTATAGGCGCACGCCCGTGTCGACGGTCTGGATACCCGTGAGCGGATCTTCGCCGAGCATGCCGCCATCGCCCGTAAGGAACAGATCCTGATCGCCATCGTTGTCGATGTCCGCCGCGATGGCGCCGGAGTCGCCAGCACCGGAGGTCACGCCCTTGACGGCGGCCACATTGAGAAACGTGCCGTCGCCCTGGTTTTCGAACAGCGCGTTGTCGAAGCCGACCCGGCCCGCGACCTCGCCCGTCGCGTCCTTGCCGTTGGTGAGATAGAGGTCGAGCAGACCGTCGTTGTTGTAGTCGAACCATGCGGCACCGGCGAGGCCGTCGCCGCCGAAGCCGTAGGAGAAGTGTTGAAAACTGGTGAGCCCGGAGCTCGCCGAGGCGTCGGAGAACTGCACGCGCTCGCTCGCGTGGGGCCCTCCAAAGGCGAGTGTCGCTGCCGCGGCAACGCACCACCGTGTCGTTGTATTCATCGTTTACTGAAGACCCTAGTTAGCGGTTGAAGCACTTTATGTCTACCGCGCCGGGCGTCTCGGTGCCACGCGATCCGCCAAGCGTGAATCCAAATTATTGCCACCCTGCAATGCAGTCAATACATAACGCAAACGCACAGGTGTGCCGTATCCGCGAAAGAGCGTGTGATGCAGTGCCAGGCTAAGGAATGGATTGGGTCGAGAGCCCATTCAAGATGTCTAGATGCTGTCTCGATTCTGTTCAAGTCCCCGCACTCGAATCCCCGGTGGCATCGGTGTCATCGGGTCGAATGCCGCAACCGCACATTGCCACTGACCAGAATTCGATGCTTCGTGGGTCTTCTATTCCGTGAATTTACAGATTACATTCGGGTCACCGGCGGCATGGGAGCTACCGGACCAAACCTCAAATGAAAACTAATCGGGGATCACAATGAAGAGAATCCTTCTGGGACTAGCCGCACTGATGCTTTCCGCTGGTGCCCACGCACAAATCGGCCCGTACTGCATTACGTTCGACAACTTCTGCGACAGCATCACCATCGAGGCCGGCGAGTCCGGTGGCGCATGGGATCTGTTCTGTGACGGTGGCGCCAGCGCTGAAGGCGTGGGCGTGATCGCGCTGACGCAAAATGCTCGCGCAGTCACCTGTGGCACGCCGGGCAACTTTGCGTGTGCTGGGTTCGATGACTTCAGCTTTGTCTTCCGCGGCGGCGTGAGCGGCCTGTTCAACCTGTTCGGTCTGTCCACTGGTATTACCTACCAGAGCGATCAGCCGTACACGGTATTCCCAGGCGGCTGCGGCTTCGCTCCGGTTCGCAGCGACGCTGGGGCGTCCTGGCAGTAGAAAGAGTCTCTTACTGACGACCTGCGAAAGGGGCCTCCTTCGGGAGGCCCTTTTTTGTTTGAGCGCTAGCTTCCGCTCCTACCACCTCCAACACTCAAGCCTGCTAGACTCGACTACGCCTTTATACATAACGAAAATCGGGGTCACAACTCATGACTGCTAATAGGATTGCTAGCATTGCGCTGCTCGGTAGCGTACTTGCTAGCGCGGGCGCTCTCGCCGTGCCCGCTATCGACAGCGTTTCACCCACGGCCCAGCGCGTGCATGAGCGCATCGTGCTGCGCGGCAGTGGGTTCGGCACCTACCAACCCGGCGTCAGCCAGGTCACCTTCACCGCGGCCGGCGGTGGTGCGGTGACCGCAGGCGGTGTGCCCTACGTCTGGCGCGACGACTACATCTCCATCCGCGTGCCGGCCGGCGGCACCAACGGCCCGGTCAGCCTCGGCGGCGTGCAGGTGAGCGTGACAATGGCAGACGGCACGTCCGCGCCCGTCGCGGCGGAGATTATCAGCGCGGGCGGCGCCACCTTCGACCTGTTCGAAAAGACCCGCCTGGACGATGACTTCGACGTCTCCGGTTTCTTGGGCGACGGCAACTTCAACACCGCGCGCACCAAGGATGCGGACGTCGCAGACATCAACGGCGACGGCTACCCCGACATCATCGACAACAACTCCAACAACCAGGGCAATGGCACCCACGAGGTGCTGCGCATCAACCGCCTGGGCCTTTTCTTCACGCCGATCAACTTCGAACCGGTGAATGCCGCCGACACGGACGGTCCTTTCGTAACCACCGTGCTGCCTGGCGGTAACTTCGTTGGCGACGCGGTCTCCTACGACGCTGACTTCATCGACCTCAACAACGACGACCTGCCCGACTGGGTGCAGGCCGCAAGCCAAGCGAACACCTTTGTGCGCGTGGTGATGAACAACTTCAACGGCGTGCCGGGCCGTTTCGTCGAGGACTCGAACAACTGGTTCCCCAACCCCGACTTCCCGAGCGGGTCGCCCGATGATATCGGTCACTGGGACGTAAACTTCGACGGCTTCGTCGACGTGCTCGCGGCCTTTCGCTTCAGCACCCGTGGCCAGGTTTACATCAACGGCGGCGGCACGACTTTCAGCAATACGATTACCGCCAGTGCGCCGAGTGGCTCCATGCACGACGCGTTCTTCACGGACTTCAATGACGACGGCTTCCCGGACGTGGTGCTGGTGAACGAGAGCGGTGATGCCGCCCTGTTCCGCCACAATGGTCAGCTGCCCGTGCCCAACTTCGTATTCAACGGCTTCCTCGATGCCACGGGTTTCGCGGGCTCCGCCGGTGACTTCAATGCCGACGGTCTCGACGACATCATCATCGTCGGCTCCTTCAGCTCGGTCGTGTTCATCAACAACCCGCTCGCCCCAGGCAACTTTACCCGTCGCGTGCTGCCCGGCGCCGAGCAGTTCACCTACGACGTGGAGCTGGCGGACATCGACTTAGACGGCGACATAGACGCCATTGGCACCTCTGTGGTGACCAACCCCAACGACAACATCCGGGTCTGGGTGAACGACGGCACGGGTAACTTCACCAACGCGACGGACCCGGGCACGGGCGTGGTGTTCCCGGACAACGGCGCCTACCAGCGCATGTCCGCCGACGTGATCGACATGGACCTCGATGGGGACCTCGATATCTACATCACTGGCGCGGATGGTACTGGCGTGTTCGGCTTTGGCGCCGTGGCCAACCAGTTCTGGGAGAACCGCTCCCTCGGCCTGTCCCTGAATCCGACCGGTAACTGCCCGGGCATCGTCAACTTCGACGGCACCGGTGCCACGCCGGGCGCGCGCGTGATCCTGCTGCGCAGCGATGGCCTGCGCCCCCGCGTGTTGCCGGCGGCTAGCCCCTGTCCCGGGCTGCCCTTGGGGCTGGAGGGCATCAACGTGCTGAACGTTTTCACCGCGGATGGGAGCGGCAACTTCGGCGGCGACCTCAACGTGCCGGCGCCGAACTGCGGCAGCTTCGTGCAGGCGGTGGAGCTCGCCTCTTGCCGTGGTACCAGCGTGGACTCTCTGCCCTAGGGCCTTAGGGACATCGCGGCGGTGACGCGCGTCACCGCCGCGAGCTCTCCAGGCGCTGAGGGTCCCGCGACCTTGCTCAAGCTGGGCCGCCGCCGCGGCAAGTTCGGACGCTGCCTGCTCTGTGAACGCGAGCGCCCGCTCACGTTTCATCACCTCATTCCGCGCAAGCTCCACCGCCGGCCGTACTACCGCAAGCACTATTCGCGCGAGTTCCTAAATCTCGGGATCGATATCTGCCGTCTTTGCCACGACGGTATCCACGATCTGTACGACGAAAAGCGTTTGGCCAAGGACTTCGCTTCCCTGGATGCCCTGCGGGCGGATGAGGCAATTGTCCGCCACGTCGCTTGGGTGGCGAAGCAAAGGCAGTAAGCCTGGATGACTCACGAGTGATGCAGGCTAGGGTTCGAGCTGCGCGCGTCCCAAAAGGTCGCGTACCATCATTGCCATGATCCCCTTCGACAACACCTACGCCCGCCTGCCGGAGCACTTCTACGCGCGCCAGCCCTTACGTGGCGTGCCTGCACCGTCCATCGTGCGCCTAAACGAGCGCCTGATCAGCGCGCTCGGTACGCTCGACGGGGCCGACCTGCGTTCTCACGAGGGCGCTGCTGCCCTTGCCGGCGCCGCGCTCGCGCCGGGCGCTGAACCGCTTGCCATGGCCTACGCGGGCCATCAGTTCGGCCATTTCAATCCGCAGCTCGGCGACGGTCGCGCCGTGCTCCTCGGCGAGTTTCTGGCCAGCGACGGCACGCGCTACGACGTGCATCTAAAGGGCTCCGGGGCCACGGTCTTCTCGCGCGGCGGCGATGGCCGCTCCGCCTTAGGTCCCGTCATTCGCGAGTACGTGGTGAGCGAGTTCATGGCGGGCCTTGGAATTCCCACCACGGGCGCCCTGGCGATCGTGCGCACGGGCGATACGGTGCTTCGCCAGCAGGGGCCCGAGCCCGGCGGTGTGCTTGTGCGGGTGGCGAAGTCGCACGTGCGTATCGGCACCTTCCAGTACTTCTCGGCCCGTCAGGATCATGCGGCGCTGCGCACGCTAATGGACTACGTGATCAAGCGTCACTACCCAACGCTGGAAGATCACCCGCGGCCAGCGCTAGGGCTGTTCGAGGCCGTCTGCCAGCGCCAGGCAGAACTCATCGCCCACTGGCAGCTCGTGGGCTTCATTCACGGCGTCATGAACACGGACAACGTCTCGATTGCGGGCGAGACCATCGACTTCGGTCCCTGTGCGTTCCTCGATGCCTACGCGGCGAACAAGGTCTTTAGTTCCATCGACCATCGCGGACGCTACGCCTATTCGAATCAGCCCGTCATCGGCGCCTGGAATCTCGGTCGTCTAGCCGACACCCTGTTGCCCCTGATCGATGACGATGAGAAGCGGGCGATTGGGGCGGTAGAAGAAGTGCTGGACGGCTACGTCAGGGAGCTCGGTGCCCGCCTGGTGGCGGGATGGCGGGCCAAGCTAGGGTTGGTCCTAGAGCGGGCGGAGGATCAGGCGTTGATCAGCGATCTGCTCGAGGCCATGGAGCAGGGGCGTGCGGACTTCACGCGCACGCTTCGCGCCCTAAGCGCGCTGCCTGGAGACGCCGTGGATGGGAAGGATGATGCGCTTCGTGCGGAATTCGTGAGTGCCAAGGCCATCGACAGCTGGCTCCTGGACTGGCGAGTCCGTCTGCGTGCAGAGCCCCAGGGGGATGATTTGCGCCAGGTGGCGATGAAGCGGGTGAACCCGGCCTTCATCCCCCGCAATCACCAGGTGGAGTACGCAATCCGCGCGGCCTACGATGACCAGGACTACTCGCGGCTCGACGAGTTGCTGCAGGTGGCGCGCGACCCCTTCACTTGGCGAGATGCCCACGCACACCTCGCGCTAGCGCCTAGCCCCAGCGAGGAAGTGCGGCAGACCTTCTGCGGCACTTGAGGGCCCACTAGGCGAGGTGGGTCTCACCCTCGAAGCGGGTGTGCGTAGCGCCGCCGACCCACAGCTGATCGCCGTCGTCGGCCGTAATGTGAATGCGGCCTTCATATCCGATCGCCGTGCCCTGGCGCGCGGTGTACGGTGCCTCGAGGCGACCGCTGCCCACCAACCACTGGGCGATGGATGCGTTGAGGCTGCCTGTGACCGGGTCCTCGCGCAGGGCGCCCGTATGATCACTGAAGAACGCCCTTAGCTCGAGGGCTTCCGGTCGATCATCCGCGCAGGGCCCGACCACGCCGATATCGATGCGTGTCGGGTGGGCGTTTGCCGGTTTCAAGGCCAGCACGTCCTCGGCGGTAGGCAACAGCACGCCTGCCCAACCTGGGCCGTTGTCGCACCAGGCGGCATCGACCACGGCGTCCATCGAGATGCCTAGCACCTGCACGATCTGCGCGACCTCGGCCGGCTCCAAAGGCCCTGAGCGCTCCAGGGGTGGCGCTGCGAAACTCAGGTGACCCTTGGCCTCGCGGCGCAGCCGGACGAGGCCAGCCCCGCACTCCTGCACGATGTCACGTTCGCTCTGAGGGACGCCGCCGGCGCGCAGCCAGGCATGGGCCGTGCCCAGCGTGGGATGACCCGCGAAGGGCAGCTCCCGCTCCAGGGTGAAGATGCGCACGCGATAGTCGGCTTCGGCCACCGTGGTCGGCAGCACGAAGCAGGTTTCCGACAGGTTCAGCCAGCGGGTGATGCGCTGCATCGTGTCGGTGCTCAGCGACGCATCGGTGAACACCACTGCCACGGGGTTGCCGGCGAAAGCGCGCTCGGAGAAGACATCGACGATTTGGAAGGGCGTAGTCATCGTTTGGTGAGCCCGAGATGGTGCGAGGACAGCGGCTCCTATCATAAGGCCATATGTCCTACTGAACGGTCTTCTACAGTCGACGGCCGTGCCTTCGCCTTGCCGCATCGCGGTAGTGTTCCCTGGTCAGGCGCTACGCCGTCTGCGGAAGGTCACACCGGACCGAACGGAAGATATGTCGCTACGCGGTAGCTCGTGGTAGGGTCCCAGGCAAACCATAAGACAAGGAGTCAACTCGCAATGTTCACTCGCAACGCTCGCCCGTCGTCCCTGCTCGCCGGGCTTCTCATCGGTAGCGCGCTCGCATGGAATGCCACCGCCACCGCTTCGATAGAGCTGCTGCCCGTCGCGAGCGGCTTTAACTCGCCGGTCGCGCTCGCGAGCGCCGGCGACGAACGCCTCTTCGTGGTCGAGCAGCGCGGCAAGATCCGCCTGATCGACGCTAACGGCGACGTGCCAGCCACTGACTTTCTCGATATCGAGTCACGCGTGAAGTTCAATAACAGTGAGGAGGGCTTGTTGGGTTTGGCCTTCCACCCGAACTTCGCCGAGAACGGCTTCTTCTACGTCAACTACACGTGGGATCCGGGCCCGGGCCTGGATCGCACGCGCGTTTCGCGCTTTAGCGTCAGTGCCGCAGACCCCAACCTCGCCGACGCGAACAGCGAGCTCGTGCTGATCGAGTTCGAGCAGGACTTCTCCAACCACAACGGCGGCGATGTGAAGTTCGGCCCCGACGGCTACCTGTACATCACCTCCGGCGATGGCGGCAGCGGTGGCGATCCGAACAACCGGGCGCAAACCGTCGACACGCTGATGGGCAAGCTACTGCGCATCGACGTGGACACCCCGCCGGGCGCGGGCAACGGCCCGGACTGCACCCTCGCCGCGGGCGCCAACTACTCGATCCCGCCGTCGAACGCGTTTACCGACGGCGTTGGCGGTACCGGCTGTGACGAGATTTACGTGTTCGGCTTGCGCAATCCCTGGCGGGCTTCCTTCGATCGCGATACCGGTGATCTGTGGATCGGTGATGTCGGTCAGGATGCGTTCGAGGAGATCGACTTCATCGCGGCTGGCAGCGCCGGCGGTCTGAACTTCGGCTGGCGCTGCTTTGAAGGCAACGCGGAGTTCAACCTCAACGATTGCGATGGCACCTACGTGGCGCCGGTGTTCGATTACTCGCACGCCAACGGCAACTGCTCGGTCACGGGCGGTTTCGTCTACCGTGGTCAGGACTACCCCTCGCTTCAGGGTCAGTACTTCTTCTCCGACTTCTGCAACTCTGCAATTCGCACCCTATCAGGCCCGGTAGGTGACCTGGTGGAGACCGAAGTGCTGCCTCGCGATGTCGTCTTATTCACGACCTTCGGTGAGGATGAGCGCGGTGAGCTCTACGGAGCTGACTTCCTGTCCGGTACCGTTTTCCAAATCGCCGCTGCGCCGGGAGACCTGCCGGGTGATGTTGACGGGGACGGGGACGTCGATCGTGCAGACCTGCGCGAGATCTTCCTCGCCCTCAACAGCGTCGCTGACGGGCCGGACGATCCGCGCGATGTCGACGGCAACGGGTTCATCACCCGCCGCGACCTCATCGAGGCATTTCAGAACTGCACGCGTCCGGGCTGCGCCGTCGAGTAAACCTCGGCACGCAGCCGTCTGGGGGGTTGCCCGTCTCGCCGACGGGCGGCCTCGGCCAGCGTAGGCCTAGCGGCGTCTGGCGAGGCGCGATATTGCGCTCCTTGCCGAATCGCCGCACACTCCGACTCGTCGCACACATCAAGGAAGAAACATGCGATTCCCATCAGCACTCGCCCTTTCCCTCGGAATATTCGCTACCACGCACGCGCTCGGCGCCAATTATGACGAATCGGTGGATGGCGATTTGTCGACGGAGCCCGAGACGCCCACTTTCATCGACTTCGACGTAGGCTCGAACATCGTCACCGGAAGCGTGGTCAGTCCCGACGACACCCGCGACTTCCTCACCTTCACGATTGAGGCGGGCGAGCAGCTGGATCGCATTATCCTGCTCGACTACGTCGACCTCGATACGGGTGAGCCGGGCAACACGGGTTACATCGCGATCAGCGAGGGCATCACCAGCGAGGTTCCGGGTACGGACAACCTGGATTTCTTCCTGGGCGGTGTCCTGTTAGTACCCGATATAGGGGGCGATTTCCTCGATCTGATGGCAAACGACTCGCTCACCGGTGGGCCCTTCGAGATCCCCCTGGGCCCGGGCGACTACTCCATCGTGATCCAGCAGACGGGCGAGGACTTCACCGGGTGGAGCTTTGACTTCCAGGTGTCGGCCGTGCCACTACCGGCTGCGGCCTGGCTGTTTGGTGCGGGTCTGCTTAGCCTGCTCGGCGTAGGCCGGCGTCGCAACGCGTGAGCCAGTCCCACTGGCGGCGAGGAATCGCCGCCCAGCTGCCTTGAGCGGCGGCATCCTGCCGCCTGACCTTCCCGTAATCTAGGATTCCGATAGGGGTAGGGTGATGGTGACCCTGAGCCCGCCCTCAGGTCGATTGCCCGCGACGATGTCTCCCCCGTGCAGACGCACGCTGCGCTCTGCGATCGCAAGGCCCAGACCCCCACTGCCCGATCGCGTGCGACGCCCTTCCTCCACACGGAAGAAAGGGGCGAACAGTTGCGGCAGCACGTCGGCAGGGACGCCTGTCCCCTGATCGTCCACCGTTACGCAGACGCCGTCGGCGCTGCGCGCGATCGCGACCTCTACCGGTGATCCAGGCGGTGTGTGGCGTACCGCGTTGCGCACGACGTTCTCGAACGCGCTGGCGATTTCGCTGTCCAGCGGCATTACCAGCTGATCGGGGCTCGTTAGGAGCTGCACCTCCTTCCCCTGCGCGTGGGCTTCGAGGCTTGCATCGTCCACTACGTTCTCCAGTAGATCGACCAAATCCACGGGCTGCTTGTGCAGCTGCTGAGCGCTATCCAGCTTGGCAAAGACGAGGATGCTCGAGATGAGCTCGTCCACTCGGTTGAGCTCGTGCTCCATGCGGTCTAGTTGCGTGGCACTTGCGCTGTCGTCAACGGCGGCGCGCTGGCGAGCGATGGAGATCAGCGCAAGCAAGCGCGCTAGGGGCGAGCGAAGCTCGTGTGACACGTCGCGCATTAGGCGCTGCTGATCTAGCAGTGAGCCCTCGACCTGCTCGGTCATGCGATCGAAATCCCGCGCCAGGCTCGCGATGTCGTCCGATCGATTTCCGACCGTATGCGCCACGCGCACCGAGAGATCACCGTCGGCGACGCGGCGGCCCGCCTCACGGATGCGGCGCACGGGGAGGACAATGAAGCGGGCGAGGAGCACGGATATGAGGGCGCTCACGACCAAGGCAACGCCGAGTATGAAGTATCTGCCCCCAGGGCGTACGAGCACTTGCGCCAGGGGGAAGAGCTGGTCATCCCCAATCACGGTGTAACCGGCCAGACCTTCTGTGTTCACGTGCAGTCCCGGTGAGCTGTGCGCGCGCTCTCCCTTGTACACCTCAGCCACGCGTCGGGGCAGGGGGCGCGCGAGCACGTCCTGCCCCTGCGGGTCGATCACGTAGATGTCTAGTATTGGCGAGAGGCCGAGGCTCTGGCGCGTGAGTAGCTGCTCAACTGCGCTGCTGGGGTCCTGAGCGAGACCGGCGCTGAGATCTCGCGCCACCTGTTGCACTAGACGTGTGACGAGTCGTTGCGTGGAGGGGCTCTCATCGGTCCTTGGCGCAAAGTGCGCAGCGCTCAGGGCGATCGCCATGGTGAGCAGGAAGATGCCCCAGCTGGCGATCATGATCCGTTGGTAGAAGGCCATCAGCTGAGAACGACGTAGAGGTAGCCACGGCCGCGCACGGTTTTGATCCGTTGGCGGCCATCACTCAAGGGGCCTAGCTTCTTGCGTAGGTGACCCACATGTACATCGACGCTGCGATCGTAGGGCTGCAGGCGCCGGCCGAGGGCGTGCTTGGCGATAGCGCCCTTGTCCACCACGTCGCCGGCCTGCGCTAGGAGCGCATCTAGAACCAGGTACTCGGCGCCGGTAAGGGTGATGAGCTTCCCGTCGCGGTAGACCGAACGTGAGCCTGTCTCCACCGTGAGATCACCGATGATCGCGCGCCCCGACTCTGTCTGGCCATCGCCCGAGCTGCCCCCTCGCGTGCGGCGCAGGATCGCGCGTATGCGGGCGGCCAGCTCGCGCAGATTGCAGGGCTTGGCCAGGTAGTCGTCCGCGCCGATCTCCAGGCCCAAGATGCGATCCAGGTCATCCCCTCGTGCGGTCAGCATGATGACTGGCGTGCCGATCTGCTCGCGGATCAGCTTTAAGACCGAGAAGCCATTTTGCTTCGGCAGGCCGACGTCGAGGAGTATCACATCGAAGGTGCCGGTCAGGGCGCTGCGTGCGCCGGCTTCGCCGTCACCGCGGGCGGTGACCGCAAAGCCGCCCTCGGCAGCGAGGTACTCGTCGACGAGCTGAGCGAACTCGGCGTCGTCATCCACGAGGAGGACTTTGATCTCTTGCGTCACGGGTAGGTCGGGCAACACGTTGGGCGTCCTTTCGCTGAGTTCAGCCATGCGCTACACGGTCGGCTTTCCGCAGGTCATCGTCAACGTCGGCGATGGTCCTGCGGTGGCACCGCCAGCAATCCTGAGCGGTTCCCAGTGCACGCGCAGGGGGTTGAGACTGATGAAACCCGTGGTGACCCCGTAGTGCACCGGTTCCGTCTCCGCTTCGTAGGTGCCGAACAGTACGTCCCAGAGGATGAAGACGCCCGCGTAAGTGGCGATCGAGGTCGCGGGCGTTGCGGCCATGGTGAACGCTGTGCGCGGAAGGTGTGTTGAGCAACTTGCCCTCCAAGGCACCCAGGGGTGCGATCGCCTGGGTGTGCAGCGGGAACTGGTACAGCAGAGTGATGCCGAGGGAGAGGGCGATGCACTGCGCCGGCAGCCCTGGCACGGCAAGCGGCACGAAGTAGAGCGGCGCCAAGGCTTTGCCGAGCCAGGACAATCGCACTGCCGTGGTGAGGTTCATCCAGGCACTCGAGTGGTGCACGCGGTGGGTCGCCCGCAGCGCCAGCCAGTTCTGACTCCAGCGATGAAACCAATAGTAGGCGAAGCCCGTTGCCACGAAGGTGAGCAAAAACACGGCGCCACATGTGGGTGGCTCTGCGATGCGCCCACTGCATCAGGAAGAAGCTCCGGGCGAGGGTCAGCGGCTTCATCACAGCATTGATTGGGGCGATGGATCCACTGCAGAGAACCTCACGAGTACGATAGGCGCGGCGCTTAGTGCCCAACGCCCGCAGGCACTCCGCTAGGACAAGCGCCAGCACAATACTGCCGGAGACGAGCCTAGCAGTGCTGTCCATGACCTAGCGACTTCCTCGGACCTTGCTGCGCATCTGCGCTTGCATCTCCTCCTGCAGGCGGGCGTACTCCTGCATCTGGGCATCGCTCAGGATGCCGTCGAGTTGTTCGCGGGTGCTGCTACGAACGCCCTGCATGTCGCTGCGAAGCTTGCGCATCGTGCGAGGACTCGGTCGGCTGCGACTGCTGCCAGAGGCGCCCGGATCGATGCCGTACTTGGCGAGGACCTGCTGCTGCCGGGCGAAGCTCTCGGTGATGATCGGCTCGATCTGCACCTTCTGTTCGTCGGTCAGTTCGAGGCGCTCGGCAACGTTCGACAGCCGCTGCTGAAGTTCGTCCTGCTGGGTCTGCGTGGGTTGCGCTGAGCTGATCGCGGCCGCTAAGGCAAGGGCTAGTGTGAAGAGTAGGCGTGTCATGAGGGAGCTCCCTGGTGCATGTAACTGAGGGAGCCACGATACGGGAGCGGGCGTAAATCACCGCCAGCGAACGGAAAGAAACGTAAAGGCGTGCCTAGCCCAAGGCCTGGAGCCTGCCGGCGCCACTTCCGCTCGTGAGGCGGCGACGCAGGCTAGGGCTGCGGGGAGGGCGGCCGGAGGCACATGCTGGCGAGCTTCACTTAGCTCAAGCTTCGCCCTTACCGACCAATGCCTCGTACTCCTCCTGCTCGATCAACCCTCCCGCCTCCTCGGCTTTGCCCTGATCCTGGGTCGGTAGGGCCTCCTGGACGAAGTCGATGCGCTTCCAAGCGGGTATCGGGGTGGGTTGCCCTTCCTGCGGCACGTAGCGGGACGTCTCAACGCGCTTGTGCGGGTGAATGTAGCGCGGACAGTTCACCCAGATCTCCTCGATACTCACCTGCACCATGAACTGCGCCTCCGGAAACTCTCGTAGGATGGGAGACTCATCAACGATATGTGCACCACCTTGAACGCGCAGGCGGTGTGGCGTCTCGAAATCGATGAACAGCAAGCCCACCTTGGCGGTGCGGGCGAGATTGCCCATGGAGTAGAACATGCCGTTGCCGTCGTAGCAGGGGAAGGCGAGGGTAGCAGGATCGACGATACGCACGAAGCCTGGATTCCCTCCCTTGTAGGATACGGTCGGTCGGCCATGGGGATCGATCGTGGACAGGAAGAACATATCTCGGGTGGCGATGTAGGCCTGCTCTTGGTCGGTTAAGGCGTCATGCACGAGACCGCCTTCCATCAGGTCTGCCATGCGCCGGCTGTCGAACCGATCTTGCAGGGCGCGATGTTCATCTGCGTACAGCTTGCTCACGAGCGCCGTCTCCTCTGGTTGGTTGGGCAACACCGGACCAGCCTGATTCAAGGCAGAGTCGGCGTCAACGGGAAGGGTGGGCTGAGACTGCGATGGCATCACCGGGGGCGACTTGTGCTGTCATGGTTGCACGTTGCCGTGCTCGTGCGCCTGGGCGCCGACCCACCGTTGCACCTCGCCGCGCAGGGCGGCGAGCGGCAGAACACCGTGGCTGAGGACGGCGTCGTGGAAGGCGGGCAAGGCGAACTGCTCACCCAGGGCTTGCTCCGCTTCCTGACGCAGGGCGGTGATCTCCAGCGCGCCCGTATCGTAGGCGGTCAGTTGTCCAGGCAGTACGGCGATGCGATCGATCATGACGTCGGCCTGCTCGCCGGCGAAGCGGCCAGACTCACGGAGAAAGGCGACCGCACGCGCTCGACTCCAGCCGAACACGTGAATGCCTGGATCGACCACCATGCCGCGCGCGGGCCAGGCGCGCCGCGTGATCTTCGCGAAGACATCGTAGACACCCGCCTCCTCGGCGAGCGCCTCCGCGTAGCGTGCCCAACCCTCGAGATAGGCGGCGTTGGCGGTCATGGAGACGGCGGGGTGCAGGTGGAGACGTTCGTTGGCGGTGGCGATCTGCAGGTGATGGCCCGGCCACACCTCGTGCACCGCCAGCACCTGGGTGGAGCCTCGGGTCGCCCGCTCCCAGCCGTCTGTGGCGATGCGGAAGGTGGCTGGGATCGACACCTTTGCGCTTCGTTCGTAGCGCGAGCTCTGTCCAGAGCCCGCCAGGTATTCAGCGTAGGGCGCTACCCTCGCGTGCTGCTTCGGCAGGGATGTAAAGTAGGGGTTGATTTTATCGCGGGCAGCGCTCGCCGTCTGCCCGGCGTAGGCGATGAACTCCTCCCGTGAGCTAAATCTATTGTTCGGTGCTACGTTGTTGCGGTGGATGATCTCACCCACGTCGTTGGAGTCGTAGGCGATCGCGCCGGCGTCGATCACAGCTTGTCGATTGGCGCTTACGGCAGCTGAGCCCCGCGCGAACATCGCCTGCGCACTGATGGGTAGGGTGGTGTAGTGGCGCAGCCACGCGCCGTAGCACCGCTCGCCTTCGGGCAGGGCGTCGATGCCGAGCGTGGTGCGGGCGCGAGGGCGGTAGTGGGCCGAGAGAAAGTCGCGGTGGCGCCTTACGGCGGGCAGGATGCGATCCCTGAGCAGGGCCAGTGCTTGCGTGCGGTACGGTGCGTTCTCGCTTCGGGTTGCGAAGGCGGCGAGTGCCGAGTCTTCCGGTTTCGCGGTAAGCAGTCGGTCGAGCTGCCCGAGTACGCGATCGACCACGCTCACGGGCACGCTGTAGCCAGCGTCTAGGCCGCGGCGCAGCCAGCTCTCCTGTGCCGCGATGTAGGCAGGAAAACCCGACCACCGACGCAAGGCAGCCGAGCGATCGGCAGCACTGGCGAGGGGCTGTCCACGGGCGACCCGCGGGTACAGTGTTTGCCAGCCGCTCATGTGGTTTAGGCTCCACAGCTCACCGCGGCAGACCCGTAGGGCGCGCGCTGCGTCGAGCTGCTCGCGGAGACTCACCCAGAGCACCCACGCACTAGTAGACTCCTTCCGCAGGGCCTCGGCTTCAATCGTATCCAAGCGAGCGAGGAGGGTGTCCTCCAGCTGCCGTCCACGCGCCAAGCCCTCGGGGGAGTTGTCCGCGAGCGCGCCGTGATCGACTCGAGATTCGGCGTCCCTGCCCCCCAGTCCCAAGTAGACGAGTTCGGGTAGGGCGTCGAGCCTAGCGGCCACGTAGTCGTTGCCTATCGCAACGACTTGCGCCGCAGCAGACATGGAAGGCTCCGTGGCCTGTGTGGCACTCACAAAGGCACTGAACAGCACCAGGGCTAGCGGTGCGTGGCCTTTGAGCGGCGATGAGCCGCCGCACCGTCGCCTGACCGAGCGCGCCGTCACGATGGCGGTGACCTTCACGTGGGCTCCTGGCCCAGGGCTTGGGCCTCGTTGGCGCATAGTGGTACCAGCGCATCTCCGCGCGCAAACTCGCCCTCCCGCATCACGCGGGCGCAGATTCCGCCGTGCCCACGCACGGCGTTGTAGCCTCCCTTTCCTAGCGCCTCCTCCATGTAGGAACAGGGGGCGCAGAGGCCCGTGCCGACCAGAATCGCTGATCCTAAGCGAAACGGGCGATTGCGCAGCGCGAGCAGCTGCAGTCCACTGACACCGATATTTCGTCGCAGTAGGGCGGGGTCGATCGATGCCATCGCGCTGAGTGCGGCGATCACCGGCAGGTGTTCCCATTGAAAGAGCGTGACCGCACGCTTACCTGGGCGTTGGCGTCGGTCGCCGACCAAGCCACTCGCACCGATCGCCGCTTCGGATACGACCTCCACCGGACCCCGTCGACGCGTGCGCAAGCCGATCCACTGTACCTCGCCATGGTGTGCGTGCTGCTCCATGAGCGTCTCAATCGTGCGCATTACTGCCCGCATTGTGGCTGCCGAGTCCGAAGTGTCGTCGCCGTTCGCTGCTCGGCGCAAGTCCGCCTGGGGACGGCCCGTGCAGGCGGCTACTGGTTGTAGTAGCGGACGATCCCGCGGCGCTGCAGGGCGAGGAGCTCTGCCAGATCATCTGCGCTGAGATCCTCTCCGAACAGTGGCCCTGCCACCTCGTCACACCCGTAGCGCGTGAGCAGGGTGACTTCGTCGGAGTTGTCCACCGATGTGGCGCCGACCTTCATATCGAGGGCGTGGACGAAGCGCGCGACGGCGTTGCACATGCGCTGCCCGGATTGACTGCGCAGCTGTTGCACGAGGGCGTTCGACAGCTCCACCCCGCGAAATGGCTGGGCGGCCAAATCGGTCAAGCGAATCCGTTCGGCGCCGAACTCACGCAGCATCACCTGCACTCCGAGGCGCGCGAGGCCCACTAGCGTGGCGGCCGTGTCGCCGCGCATTACCGCCCGCTCAGGGGCCGTGACACATATCTGCTCCGGTGCGATGCCGCGCTCGCGACACTGCGCTTTGAGCAGATTCGGTAGCTCCTCGCTGAGCTGACCGATCTGGGCTTGAAAGCGGATCACCGCACTGTCGACCAGCTCATTACCCAGTACTTCCGGCACGCTCGACAGGGCGAGCTCCAGCGTCCGCTGCAACAGCAGCGCCGACAGACCGGTCGACTCGGCGAAGCTGATCAGGCGCGAGGAGCCGATCTCCCCGCGCATGGGAGACTCGAGTACGGGGCGCACCTGCACTGCGAGGATCTCCCCCGAGGCGGCATTGACCACCGGCGAATGGCGCAACTTCAGTTGCCCCTGTTCGATGGCCATGCGCAGCTCATCCTGCACGTCGAGGCGGGACAGGCTGCGTTGCGGCATGGTGTCGCTGTAAAAGGCGGGTCGCGCACGGAATTGGCCCGTGCGATCGTGCAGGGCGGCGTAGGCGTTTTGCAGCAGCACCTCCGCGTCGTTGCCGTCGCGAGGGAACAGGGAGATACCGATACCGCACTTCACCGCAAACTCGCGACCCTCCACGGCAAAGGGGGCGGCCAGGGTCTCGCTGATGCGCTCGGCTAGTGGCGTGACCTGAGAGGCGCCGGTCACCCCGGGCACCACCAGGCCGATTGCGTCGCGCGCGAGCAGGGCGATCTCGTCGCGTTCGCTCTGGTCGCGCCGGCGCCTAATGCGGGCGCCGATGCGATCGGAGGCCAGCTGCAGAATTTTCACACTTACGTCGCGGCCGAAGGAGGCGTTGATCGTGTCGAGCTGCGGAAACTCAATGACCACCATCGCCACCGAGTCCTCGCGCAGGCGCGCGTCGTTGAAACAGTCGATCGCGCGCGCGGTGAGCCAGTGGCGAGTGCGAAGGCCGGTCTCCGTGTCATGATCGACGCTGGTGCTGGCCAGGCCGACCACTGTCGCCTCTTCGCGCAGGCTGTCGGCCGCGCGGAGCACCACCAGGACCGTTGTTCGACCGTGGGCTCTGAAGCGTGCCTCGCACTCCAGATCCTGCCCGTCGGCGCCCGGCAGGGTCAGGCGCGCCGACTGTGGTCGACGTGACTTAAGCACCTTGCGAGCTTCGCGCTGGATCGCCTCGCCCGCCTCCGTCGGCCAGAAGTCCGATAGATGACGACCACATGGGCTGGCGTCGAACAGAAACCCGTCCGTGCCAGCGCACGCATCCAACACCACGCCTTGGCGATCGATGATCAACAGCGTGTCCGGCAGGCTGGTGCCCAGCATTTCCTGCAGCGTACTCATAGGCGTGCAGGGTGCGCTGTTGCGCGCCAGCGCTCAATGAACGGGCGCACAGGCTGCTCCCTCGGCTGCGCTGAGGCTGCGACAGCGCAGTCTTGGCGCCGCAAGGCCATCGTGTGAGAGGCAGCTCAGGTTGACCTGGATCACACCTAGGAGATCTCACGCCCTGTGTCCGCGAAAGTGAGAACGGGCGAATTCCGTTGCCTTCAGCACCCACGCACACTGCGTCGAAGCGGTAGCCCGCGGGGTAGGCGGGGTCCGAAACACGGACCGGGCGCGCCCCACGTTTCCTTTTCCGAGGCGCAGTTGTGAGTCGATCCCTGATAGTGGTCCTGGTAGGCCTGCTAGGCAATCTCGCCCTGGCGAGTGCCTCGCCACCGATGTACTTCGAGCATCTGTCCGTGCAGGACGGGCTCTCCCAGAGCACGGCCAACGTGGTGCAGCAGGACTCCCAAGGGTTTATCTGGATCGGCACCGAGAGCGGGCTAAACCGCTACGACGGCTACGAAGTGCGACGCTATCAGAGCCGCCGCGACGATCCCTCCAGCCTACCTAGCGACTATGTCTGGGACATCGAAGAGGACAGTGACGGCAATCTCTGGCTGGCGACGGACGGCGGTGGCGTGGTGCGTTGGGTGCGCGCCACAGACAAATTCCAATCCTTCGCAGTCGATCGCGATGGTCGCCAGTCCGGCGGGGCACTCTCCAGTGGATCGGTACGGTCGATCGCCCTCGGCGCAGACGGCAAGGTGTGGATTGGGACGCGCGGCGGCGGCTTGAACCGTCTCGATCCGGCCACCGGCAGAGTGGACATCTTTCGCGCCGGTGACCCGGGCACGGGGGCCTTGGCGAGCGATGAGGTGCGCGCGCTGCTGATCGACTCGCGCAACCGTCTGTGGGTCGGCACCGTAGAGGGGCTGCACCGCTACGACGCTAGCTCCGGTAACTTCATCCGCTACACCCATGATCCTGAGCGCGAAGAGTCTCTTAGTGATAACACGGTAGTCGCCATCGCCGAGGATAGCGCCGGCAGCCTATGGGTCGGTACCTTCGAAGGCGGGCTCAACCGGCTGGTCGAGTCGGCCCTCGGCACGGTCTCCTTTGAACACTTCAGAGCGGATCCGGAAACGCCAGGCAGTCTCTCACACAACTACGTTCGCGCGATCCAATCCGATAGCTTCGGGCGCCTTTGGGTGGGCACAGCTGATGGCCTCAACCTATTCAATGCGGCCGAAGGCACCTTCAGCACGTATCGCAATAGCAAGCTCGATTCCCACAGCCTCAACGGAAACTACATCATGGGGCTGTACGAAGACGCGGGCGGCCTACTCTGGGTGGGAACGCGCTCCGGTGGCGTCTCGCGTTGGAATCCGCGCTCGTGGTCAATGGGTCACTTCGCCGGTGGTTGGCTGGATAACTCGATCGTCACCGCGCTGGTAGCTGATCGCGACAACAAGCTGTGGATCGGCACCCTAGGCAGTGGTCTGGCGCTGCTCGACCCCGCTAGCCGCGAGCTGCGCGTCGATACGCCACAGCTCCCCCTCGGTCCGGTACTGCAGGACTCGCGCACGATGTCCCTGTTGATCGATCAGACGGAGAGCCTTTGGATTGGCACGATGACGGGCGGCGTGCATCGCTACGATCCCATCTCGGGTGAGACGGTCGTCTACAGAAACGTACCCGGGGATCCGAGCACCATAGGTGCAAACGGCATCATGTCCCTGTTTGAGGCGGCCGATGGCGGCGTCTGGGTGGGCACGCATGGTGGCGGCGTGAGCATGCTGGACAAGGCCACGGGCCGATGGCAGCAATGGCCCCACAACCCGCTCGATGACCACTCCCTGAGCGGTCCGCGCGCGAGCGTGATCACGCAAACGCCAGACGGCACGATATGGGTGGGCACAGACAACGCGGGGCTGAATCGCTTCGATCCGCAGATCCAGGGCTTCCACGTCTTTCGCAGTGACCGCAGCGATCCGAACAAGCTGCCGAGTGATGCGGTGTTCGCCCTTCACGTCACCGAGGAAGGCACCCTTTGGTTGGGCTCGGCGCAGGGCGATCTCATCGAGGTAGATTACTCCGGCGCTTCACCGGGCGACGTGGTGTTCCGCTCCGTCGAAGAGGTGGGTCTTCAGCTCAACGCTATCTACGGTATCCAGTCCGATGAGGCTGGACGCCTCTGGCTATCCACCAATAACGGCCTGATGCGGTACAACCCGCTCAATGGCGAGAGCAAGCTCTACCGTCGCAGCCATGGCCTGCAGGGCGATGAGTTCAACTTCGCCGCGCACGACCGGGGCGATAACGGCATGCTGTTCTTCGGTGGCGTCAACGGCTTGAACGCCTTCTTCCCGGATGACGTCGAGGACCCCGCGCGGCCACCGCCCGTCGTGATCACCGACATTCGCATCTTCAACCTTCCGGCTCAAACAGAGGAGCCGCCCTCGTTAGTGCGCGCCCTGACCCTCGATCATACGGAAGACATGATCTCCTTCGCCTTTGCAGCGCTCGACTTCAACGCCCCGGGTGAGAACCGCTACGAGTACCGCCTCGTGGGCTTCGATCGCGACTGGAATACGGTAGGGCCACTCAATCAAGCTACCTATACCAACCTCGATGCGGGTAGCTACGTATTCCAGGTGCGGGCGGCGAACAGCGACGGCGTGTGGAGCGGCAGTCGCTCTATCGATGTGCGCGTACTGCCAGCACCATGGGAGACGATCTGGGCGTATATCGCTTACGTCGCCACGGCCCTGCTGTTGGTGTTGGGTCTGCTCCTTTGGCAGCGCCAGCGCCACGAGCGCGAGGCGGCGATGCGCCGTCTCGAGAACTTCGATAAGTTAACGGGCTTGCCCAATCGCAAGCTGTTTACGGAGCGCCTGCAGGAGGCCATCAACGAGGCTTCCGAGCGCGATGAAGGCATGGCCGTCATCCACATCGACCTGGATAAGTTCAAGCGCATCAACGATACGCTTGGGCAGGCGGTAGGTGACAACGTCATCAAGGAGATCTCCTCGCGCCTCGCGCAGGAGGTGACCCAGTCGAGCGATGGCGTCGGTCGGCGCGAGCTCGCTCACGCGGGCGGCGATGAGTTCTTCATCTTCGTGCGTCACATGTCCGCAATGCCAGAAGCAGAGCGCCTGGCGAGCACCTTACGCACGCGCATTTGTGCGCCGGTCCAACACGGCGGTCAGGAGTTTGTAATCACCGCGAGTATCGGTATCGCCTCTTACCCCGAGCACGGCGATTCCTCCGAGCAGCTCATCGCCCAGGCGGACACAGCCACCTTCAAGGTCAAGCAGGAAGGGGGCAACGCCCACGTGCGCTACACGCGGCGCATGAATTCCCGCCAGGTACAGCGCTTCGAGCTCGAGAACGATCTACGTACGGCAATCAAGCAGGGCGAGCTGGAGATCTACTTCCAGCCGAAGTTTTCCGCGCGCACCTTCGAGATAGTGGGTGCCGAGGCGCTGCTGCGTTGGCGCCACCCAACGCGAGGATTTGTCTCGCCAGCGGAGTTTATTCCGATTGCAGAAGAGTCTGGCCTGATCGGCGATCTTGGCCATTTCGTCAGCTACGCGGCGAGCCAGCAGCAGGGCATATGGAAGCGCAACGGCTTTGAGGTCGTACCGATCGCCATCAATCTCTCAGCAGCAGAGTTCCATCGCGGCGATCCTGTGGAGACCTTGCGCTTGGCCACCGATGTGGCGGAGATCTCGCCGACACTGATCGAGGTGGAGATCACCGAGTCGATGCTGTTCCACGACCTCGGCGAGGTGGCGCGTTCCCTGGCGACCCTGCGTGAGCTTGGTTTCTCCCTGTCCGTTGACGACTTCGGGACGGGCTACTCATCGCTCGGCTACCTGCGTGACTTGCCGCTCGATGCTCTGAAGATCGATCGCCAGTTCGTGTCCGATATCGGGGAGGATGCGGTCAGCGGTCCGATCTGCGAGGCCATTATCGGCGTCGCGCACAGTCTAGGGCTGCGGGTGATCGCCGAAGGTATCGAGACGGAGGTGCAGGTGCGCGCGCTTCAGCGCTCGGGCTGCGATGAGTTCCAGGGCTTCCTGTTCGCCCGCCCGCTCACCTGTACGCAGTTCGAGTACTGGCTCCTCAATCGACGTCATCCCTTAGGCGAGCGCTACGCTCTGCCGGACTCGCCGGAACAGGTGCGCGCCAGTTAGGCAGGCGTCGAGGCGGCGCGAGCTAACTCACCAGGGCGCGCGCGAAGTGATGGCGCACCTGGCGGCGCCACCAGGCCCAGTCATGGTCCACGTCGTGGCCCCACAGGTCGGTCTCGCAGCTGATGCCCATTGAGGTGAGTAGCTCGCCTAGCGCAGCCGTGTCCTCGATGTTGCCGTCCTCCCACTTGCCCTGGCCGCACACGAGCGTCAGATGGGTGTTTTCGCGTACTGCGTCGAGGTAGCCGCCACTCATGTTGGCGACGTAGGCCATCGGGTTGTTGAAGTAGACATCTTCGTTGGTGAAGCCATCCGTAAGGCGCGTCGCGTGGTAGCGTCCGCTCATGCACAGCGCGTAGCGGAAGATGCGCGGGAACTTTAGCGCTAGGTTGGCCGCGTAGAAGGCGCCCATGCTCGTGCCGGTGACGGCGATGGGGATGTCCTCGCTCTCACAGTCCCTACGAATCAGCGGCACCAGCTCCTCGACGAGGTAGCGTTCGAAGGCCATGTGGCGACGGATCCGCCATTGCGGTGGGCCTTCTTTGCGCGTCCATGCCTCGGCCACGTTGCTCTCGGTGCAGTACAGCTTCAGGCGGCCCGCTTCTAGCCAATCGCCCAAGGTCTCGATCATGCCGCCGGCCTCCCACTCGTGGGCCATCCCCGCCGCGGAGGGAAGCACCAGCACCGGGGGGCCGAAATGGCCGTAGCGCCAAAGGTGCATCGGTCGGTCCATGTGCTTGGTGGGAACGAGGTCGTGCTTCCTAAACATGCTGAGATTCCTGAGGCGTGGGTGCTCCGGCGCGGGGCTGCGGGCCGGCTGTGACGACGACGGAGCGTAGCGTATCGCAGGCGATCCGCTCGGGGAAATGCGTGGTCTCAGCCGTGGCCCGTAAGGTCGCGGTAGCGGCGCAGATGGCGAAAGGCGGTGACGCGGTCGCCGGCCAGCTCGTAGAGGCGCGACAGGTTGAAGTGCGTATCTGCGTGGTTGGGGTCGCGCGCCAGGGCGAGCTCGTAGGCGGCAATGGCCTCGGCGTGGCGTCCTTGATCTTCGAGGGCTACCCCTAGGTTGAAGCGCGCCGTGGGGTGCTCGGGGCGTGATGCCAACGCGCGGCGGTAGCACTGCTCGGCGTCGCGCACGTCGCCCGTGTCATGCAGCAGTCGACCCAGGTTGATATTGGCGTCAGCATGTCGCGGATCCAAGGCGATCGCCTGGGCGTAGGCCACGATGGCACGGTCTGCTTCGTCCACCGACTCGAGATCGAGACCGAGGATGAACCAGTCTTCGGCGGTGGTTGCAATGTCCTCTTCAGCGGCGTCGGCGCTGGCAATCACAAGGGGAGCCGCGTCCGCCGCGAGGTCATGGACCGTGAAGTCGAACGTCACTTGCCCGGTCTCCGGTTGCCAGAGCTTGCCCTGCTCACGCACCAGCACCTGGTCGCCTTCAGCAGTGATACGAACGCCGGTCAGCGGCTGACGTGACGGTAGCCGTTGGCGAAGGGCGCGCAGGGCAGCGTGGATCCGGCGCGCAGGGACCTCGGCTTGTTCGAGTTCGCGCGCGGCGCGCAGCAGCACGATATCGCGGAAGCTGTAGCGGTACTGGCTGCTGGCCGCTTCGCGCTCGGCGTCGAGCAGTCCGGCGCGGGCGAAGCTGCGCACGCGGTCGGGAGAGATGGCGGCCAGCTGTGCCGCTTCACGGGTGGTGTATCCGCGCATGGCGATGTTGCTACTGGTCGAGGACGTTAGCTCGGCGCCGCTGGCGACTGTCATCGTGCCGGTGACCTACATGTTGGCAGTTACCTAGGCGCCGCTCCCGGCGGCCTTACGTTTGCGCGCCGTGCTGCTAGTGCTGCTGGTACTGGATTTCTTCTTCTTTTTCCCAGGAGCTTTCTTTGCCGCGGCACTCTTGCGCGCAGGTTTGCGAGCCTCCGACTCCTCGCCGTCGCGCGAGGCGATGCTCGCCTTGAGCGCTTCCATGATGTCGATGATCTTGTCATCAGCGTGCTCGGCCGGGGATACGCTGATGTCCTCGCCATCCACCTTGCGTTGGATCAGCTCCAGCATGCGCTCGCGCACCTCGTCGCGATACTTCTCGGGATCGAACTGCTCGCTGGCCGACTGCTCGATGAGCTGAATTGCCAGCTCGAGTTCGCCATCGCGAACCTCCGTCGTCTCGACCTCCAACTCCGAGAAGCGACGTAGCTCCTGCGCGTAGTGCAGCTGCTCCAGCATTAAGCCATCTTCGAAGGCCCGTACCATCACCAGGTGCTGGCGCCCGCGCGCGGCGTAGCGTGCGATGGCCGCTCGCCCAGTCTTGCGCAAGGCGGCAGCCAGCAAGCTGTACGCGCGCGCGCCGCCCTTGTCCGGGCCGAGGAAGTAGGCCTTATCCACCATCAGGTGATCGACCTGCGATGCTTCGATGAATTCCACTACGTCGATCGTCTGGTCGGCGGTGGCTTCGAGCGCCTTTAGCTCCTCCGGGGAGAACAGCACGTACTGGTCCTTGGCGAACTCGTAGCCCTTGACGATCTCGCTGCGCGGGACCAGTTCGCCGGTCTTGGCAGAGACGGTCTGGTGCTTGATGCGTGAGCCGTCCTTGCTGTGGATCTGGTTGAAACGCACCGCGTGAGTAGAGTCGACGGCGGCGAACAGCTTCACCGGAATCGAGACCAAACCGAAGGCGATGCTGGCCGAGGCCAACGCACGTGCTGCCATGGCTACCCGCTCCCTTTAGTGTTGAGCGATGATGACGGTTCGCTAGCATAGCCCCCAGGGGTTCCTCAGGCAACTCGCGTGCGCGGTAAAACAACAGAAAAACTCGCAACTTACAGAGCAAAGCGATCTGCCGATTCAACACCGGAGCCCTTCGCTGGCGGCTGGCCCGTCGCCGGCGGCAACCTGTTTGTTGTGCAGCAGCATCACGCCCGGGCCCGCCACTACGATCTGCGCTTGGAGATCGCGGGCGTGCTGGTCTCCTGGGCAGTGCCAAAGGGGCCCTCACCGAACCCGGCGACTAAGCGATTCGCGGTACAGACGGAGGATCACCCCCTCGAGTACGCCAACTTCGAAGGGGTGATTCCCGAGGGCAATTACGGGGCGGGCACGGTCATCGTGTGGGATCAGGGCCAATGGGAGCCGCTGGAGGACGTGGCGGCGGGGTTTGAGAAGGGTAAGCTGCTGTTCAACTTGCACGGCGCCAAGTTGCACGGTCGCTGGACCTTGATCAAAACCAAGCGCGCTGAGAGGGATTGGCTGCTCATCAAGGAGCGCGATCGCCACGCGCTCGACCAGGATACGGATCAGGCCTATGCCCACGATTCGGTGCTGAGCGGCCTCACGGTGGATCAGGTGGCGAGCGGTCACGATGCGGACGCCGCCCTCCTAGAGGAATTGGCGAAGGTGCCGGGGGTGAGGCGACGGCGAGTGAAGCTGTCAGCCGTGCGGCCGATGCTGGCCGAGGCGGCTAGGCCCTTTAGTGATCCCGACTGGCTGTTCGAACCGAAGTTCGATGGCTACCGCCTGCTCGCGGCTCGCGTGGACGCAGCTCACCCGGTGGTGCTGCGCTCGCGCGCAGGCAACGATCTCACGGATACCTTTCCCGAGGTGGCTTTCGCCCTGTCACGATTGCCGGTGGCGCGCTGGTTGATCGATGGCGAGGTGGTGGTGAACGACGCCCGTGGCTTGCCCTCATTCGCGCTGATGCAACAGCGGGCCAAGCGCTCTAGGCGAGCGGATGTATTGGCGGCCAGCGTGCGTATGCCGGCGATCTTCCACGCGTTTGATCTGCCCGTGCTGGGCCCCTTCGACCTGCGCACGCTCGTCTTATGCGAACGCAAGCAATGGCTGGCGCGCCTTCTGCCGCGCTGTGGCCTGGTGCGCTACACGGGCCATGTAGAGGAGGCAGGCGAAGCGCTGTACGGGCAGGCTGAGCGCTTAGATCTTGAGGGCTTGATGGCCAAGCGTGTCGACTCCCTGTATCTGAAGGGGCGCTCGGCCGATTGGCGCAAGTTGGCCGTGGAACATCGGGCGGACTGTGTAGTGCTCGGCTTCACCGACAGCGAAGGCGCCCAAAGTGGATTCGGCGCCTTGTTGCTAGGACAGTGCCAGGACGGTGAGCTGCGCTATGTTGGTCGAGTGGGCACGGGCTTCGACGGGGCACTGCGTGATCGACTGGCCGCCACCCTTAACGCTAGCGCACCGCTTGATCGCCTGCCGCGGGCAGTGCCTGCGGAGGGTGCTGCCAACTGGCATTGGCGAGCCAGCGACTTGGTGTGCGAGGTACGTCATAAGCAGTTCAGCGCTGAGGGACGCCTGCGCCAGCCAGTTTTCCTCCGTTTGCGGGACGACAAAACTGCCGAGGAGTGTGATTTCACCGGCAGTGAGGCGCTAGCAGCGTTGCCCGCATCGGGGCCGCCAGCCGCCGACCCGATCGCCGCTCAGCCATCGCAAGACGTGCAGGTGACGAATCGAGACAAGGTGTTCTGGCCTGAGCAGGGCATTACGAAGGGGCAACTCGTGAACTACTACGAGCAGGTCGCGCCGTATCTTCTACCTTACCTGATCGATAGGCCTTTGGTTTTGACGCGCTATCCCGACGGGATTGAAGGGAAGTCGTTCTTTCAGAAGGACGCGCCGGCCTACGCGCCTACCTGGCTGCGTCGCGAGACGCTGTGGAGTCAGCACGCCGAGCGAGAGATTAGCTACTTCGTGGCCGAGGACGAGCACGCCCTGCGCTGGATCATCAACCTGGGCACCATACCGCTGCATGTTTGGTCGAGTCGACTAAGCCGCTTGGCGCATCCGGACTGGAGCATCATCGATCTAGATCCCAAGGGTGCTCCGTTCGCGCACGTGCTGACCATTGCCGGGTTTCTGCGCGAGCTGTGCGCGCAAGTCCAACTCCCGGCCTTCGTGAAGACCACGGGCTCCACGGGCTTGCACATCCTGTTGCCCCTCGGGGGGCAGCTCGCCTACGAGCAGTCGCGCACTTTGGCGGAGCTGCTGGCGCGCATCACCGTCGCTTGCCTACCGAGGATTGCTACGATCACGCGCGCAGTGGAGCGGCGCCAGAACAAGGTTTACATCGATTATCTGCAGAACGGCCACGGTCGGTTACTGGTCGCGCCCTACAGCGTGCGTCCGCTCCCTGGCGCGCCCGTCTCCATGCCCCTGGCCTGGCGCGAGGTGAAAAGCGGTCTCGATTCCCAGCGCTACACCCTCGCCAATGCCTTGCGACGGCTGCGTTCCCTGCGTGCTGATCCGTGGGTCGATCTGCTGAACGAGGCACCCGACTTGCCGGCCGTGCTGCGCCGCCTTGGGGAGCGCTGGGACGCCCACGGACGCGCTTGAGAGCCGGGGCTGTGCCTGTGATACCCTCGGATTAGTTCTCGTGCACATTCACTCCATGTCCTGGCGATCACCGTTCCCGCTCATCTGCGCCCTCGCGTTGCTAGCCGCTTGCTCCAGTACCACGTCGGTGGTCATGGTCGATCGCATTCGGCCGGGCAACGGCTACGCCTTGATCGTTGTGCACACCAACTGGGAAGCCTACGAGATCGGCTTCGAACGGCTGCAGCTGTACTACGCTGCCAAGGGCGAGGGCACCGTCGGCAAGGTGCGGGTACGCCGCAGCGGCGAGTTGGAGTTGGTGGAACTTCCAGCGGGTGACTATCGGTGGCGAGAGGTGCGCCTAGGCTTGCACGGTGTGCCCCTGTCCAGTGACAGCGGCTTCCGCGTCCGCGAGGGCGCCATCACTTACCTCGGGGATTTAGAAGCAGACTACGACCGCGATACGCGCAAGCTGATCAGTCTGAGGGTGCGGGACGGCGCCGAAGCGGCGCGCGAGCGTTTCCGTGCAGCGAATGCACCGCTGCTCGAGCGCTACCCCCTGTACACCGATCAGATCATGGTGCTAGTTCCGGAGCCGGCGCTGCGCGATCCACGCGAGCAGCCTTGAGAGAGCTGATCCCGACTCGTGGGCGTCGTCTCGGTTTTGTAGTGTAGGAGTCGCCTTGTCGGCAGAGCGTTCAGCCTCGCCTACGCCCGTGCGAATCGCCATGTGGTCTGGGCCGCGCAACATCTCCACGGCTATGATGCGTGCCTTCGATGCGCGAGGGGATTGCGCCGTAAGCGATGAGCCGCTCTACGCCCACTACCTCCAGGAGACCCAGCTCGCCCACCCTGCTGCGCAGGAGGTGATCGCCTCTCAGTCGACCGATTGGCGCGAGGTGGTCGGGAGTCTCTTGGGCCCTGTGCCCGACTGCAGGGCGCTGTGGTACCAGAAGCACATGAGTCATCACCTGCTCGACGGCATCGATCGCGAATGGATCTTACAGTTGCGTAATGCCTTTCTGATCCGTTCGCCACGGGCGATGCTGGCCTCCCTGGCGCGTGTGCTGGACAAGCCCACCATCGAAGACACCGGGTTACCACAACAGATGGCGCTTTTCGAGTGGCTCACCCAGCGCACCGGTGAGGTGCCGCCGGTGATCGACAGCGAGGATGTGCTGCGGGATCCAAGCTCCGTTCTGCGTGCTTTGTGTGCACACCTTCGCATCCCGTTCACTGAGTCGATGCTGACGTGGGCGCCGGGGCCGCGCGCGAGCGATGGCGTCTGGGCGCAGCACTGGTACGGCTCCGTGACCAACAGCGCGGGTTTCAGTCCTTGGCAGGCGCGAGAGGTGCAGGTGCCGTCCGTGGTAGCACCGCTGGTGGGCCCCTGTGAGGCTCTCTTCGCGCAGCTTTACCGCCATCGTCTGCGCTGATCATGAGCAGGCACTGACCACCTGCGGGCGTCCCTTCTCGACGACAACGCGGTAGACTAGTGGGCGCGTGGCTTACCTGTCGCTAGCCGTCGACCTACCCTGCCGAGACCCATGCTGGTGAGCGCTTCCACGGACAGCCAATCTGAGATCCCTGCCATCCAGGAGGAGCAGCCCGAGCGCGGTGGTCGCCTGGGGCCCATCGTGTTCCTGCTCGGGGCCTGCTTCGTGCTAGTAGCAACACCGCTGCTGATCGCGATTATCGTGGCCGTGGTCAGCGTGACCGGCTTGTCGGATGCTGCGACGCAGGAGTTGAAAGGCACCAGCAACATTGCCGCCTTCGCACGCGACTTGGAGCGAGACGTAAATGAGCTGCGTCGTCACAGCATGCAGGCCCCGGAGGTCGCATCGGACAAGCAGGGATACGAGGATTTGTTCTCTGCTGTCACGTCTCGCCAACTAAAGATGAGCCGGACGATCCACAGACTTCTCGACCAGCCAATCGACGAGTCGCCTCGTCGCCAGTTGCACAAGCTGCTGGAGATGAGCGCGGCGCTTGTGGTCGGGTTCATCGAGCGTCCAGAGGATCCGGATCGCTTGGCCTTCATCGACCGGATGGAAGCCCTGGCCGACGACGTGATCGCCTACCCGGAAGAGAAACGCTTGCAGGTCGAGGCGAAGGTTCGCGAGCGCGCAGAGCGCACGCGCGACGTTCTGACCAAGCTGCTCATCGCCTCCATTCCCACAGCCGCGCTCCTAATCGTGCTGTTCACCTTCCTGATCTCCCAGTCGATGCGGGACATTACCGGCGCGATCAAGCAGCTGGGGGACAACCGCTTCGAGGATCGTATTAGCGTCAATGGGCCTGCCGATCTGCGCGCCCTCGGTGATGAGTTGGATGTGCTGCGTGAACGCCTGCAGCAAGCTGAGATTCAGAAGCAGCGTTTTCTGCGCCACATGTCTCATGAGCTGAAGACCCCTCTCGCAAGCTTGCTTGAGGGAACGGAGTTGTTTGTCGATGGTTCCCTCGGTCAGCTGCCCACGGCGCAGTCCGAAGTGGCAGGGATACTGCGCAGCAACGCGCAGGAACTGCGCCACCTGATCGAAAACCTGCTCGATTACAGTGCCTGGCAGTCGCACGGCAGCACCTTGCGCTGCACGGCCTTCGACCTCCAGGTATTGTGCTCGCAGGTGCTGGACCAGTACCGGCTGATGATGCGCACGCGTCGAGTGACGGTGGACCAGCGGGTGGTGCCTGTCGATCTCATGGCCGATCGCGATAAGCTGCGCACGGTCTTAAGCAACTTGTTGTCAAACGCTATCAAGTACACGCCGGAAAACGGCACGATATTCCTGCGCGCGTACCGTGCCGGCGGCCATTTGCTGTTGGACATCGCCGATTCCGGGCCCAATATTCCCGAGCCGGAGCGGGCCCACGTGTTCGAGCCGTTTTACACGGGCACACCGCCGCTGCAGGCACACCTGAAGGGAAGCGGCATCGGTCTTTCGCTGGTGCGCGAGTATGTGAGAGCCCATGGGGGCGAGGTAAACCTGGTGGATGGAATTTACCGCGGCGCGCACTTCCGGATACGGATGCCGGTACAGGCGCAGTCAGGGCCGGTGAGGTTGTCGGCATGAGTCGGGCGATGCACCCATGGTATGACGGTTGGCGGCGGCTCGCCGTGCTCCCAGTGGCCATGCTCGTGCTGATGGCACTTGGCGCTTGCGAGACCTTCGGCGAACTCGGTGGCGAACGTGTCGGCACGGCCAGTCCGGGCGCCAGCGGGGAGTGGCTGGAGCAGCCGCGTGAATATGCGACACGGATTGCCAGCGCCGAAGCCCCGACCCGCGCTCGCGAGCGGCAGCAGGCGCTCGCCGCGCTCCTGCGCGAACCTCGTGCAGACTCCGCGGTGCGCGCGCAGCTGATCTACTCCGCCGCCGTCCTCGACGTGGAGGAGGCCTATCAAGCGCGCGATGAGATCGCCTCCGCGCTGAATCAAGCTTCCACACCTTTCGCCAAGGCGGTGCTCACGAGCTTGGACCTGTCTATCGAGCAGCGCCAAAGTGCCTACCGTGAGGCGCTCGAGCAGGAAAATCTGCGCAACGTCGAGGTCCAGGAGCGCACCGAGGTGGAGCTCGAGCGCGATCGCCTCGTCCGTGAGAGGGCACGCCTGGCGCGCGCCTTGGAGGAGGCTCAGGGCAGGCTCAGGGCGCTTATGTCGATCGAAGAGCAGCTGCAGAGCGACGGTACTTAAGCCCCAAGGGTTTCGTGGATTCAGGAGCTTGGAGAGGATCACGCTTTAGCCAGCGAGCCCGTGGTAGCGTGTCACCCACGTGCCGTCGCCAGGCGGCGACGGATACCGTCCCGCCTTCCACTACGATGAACTTGGGTGCCATGAGTAATCCAACAGCCATCGCTACTCTCAAGCCCGAGCATCGCGGCCACGTCCTCTTGGTCGACGATGACCCCGGGCTCTTGCGCCTCCTGAGCATTCGTCTGGAGCAATACGGGTTCTCGGTTGAGGCTGTCAACAATGCCTCGGCGGGTCTGCAAAGCGTGCAGACGCGGCGGCCCGACGCGGTAATCACCGATCTGCGCATGGACGGCATGGACGGAATCAACCTGCTCGAGGCCTTGCAGCGCGAGCACCCGGGCTTGCCAGTGATCCTGATCACCGCCCACGGCACGATCCCCGACGCCGTGCGCGCCACCCAGAGCGGGGCGCTCGCATTTCTAACCAAACCGGTCGAGCGCACAGAATTGTTGGAGGCTCTGGATAAGGCGCTGCGGACGGGCGCCTCGCAGGCCGGCAAACCGGAAGAGCAGCAGGATTGGCGCGCCAACATCGTGACCCGCTCTGGTCGGATGGAGGAGCTGCTGGCGGAGCTCGAGCGCGTTGCGCACACCAACTCGGGTGTGCTGTTGGCGGGCGAAGAGGGCACCGGGAAGCGCTTGCTCGCCGAAGCGCTTCATCGAGCGAGCGGCCGAGAGCCGATGCCCTTCCGCGCAGTAAGCTGCTCGGCGATGAGCGAGACGATGCTCGATGTGGAGCTGTTCGGCCATGCCGACGGCGACACGGCGGCGCAGCCCGGTCAGCTGGTGGAAGCTGACGGCGGTACCGTCTTCTTGAACGACGTTGGCGAGCTCCCGCCTGCGTTGCAGGCGAAGCTATTGCGGATGTTGACCGATGGCAAGGTGCGACCGGTTGGCGCCACCCACGATGTGGAGGTGGATGTCCGCGTCGTGTGCGCCGTCTCCCAGGACCTGATGCCGGCGATCAGTGACGGCCGTTTCCGCGAAGACCTTTACTATCGCTTGAACGTGGTGCGCTTGGAGGTACCTTCCCTGGCCTCACGCCGTGAAGATGTGCCTGCTCTGGCCACCCACTTCCTGCAGCGCATCGCAGTGCGCAACGGTGAGTCGCCAAAGATGTTCTCTCCAGAGGCGATGGAGCGTCTGGTCACGGCCGACTGGCCGGGTAACGTACGCCAACTCGCCAACCTGGTGGAGCAGACGGTGGCCCTTTCCGCATCGTCCGTGATCAGCGCCAAGCTTGTGGACAAGTCTCTTGGCTCGGAGTCGCGCGGCCTTCCCCCGCTCGCTCAGGCTCGCGATGAGTTTGTGCGCAACTACCTCCTACAGCTGCTGCAGACCACGCGGGGGAACGTCAGCCAGGCGGCACGCCTTGCCCAGCGCAACCGCACCGAGTTCTACAAGCTCTTGGCGCGCCACGACATAAACCCTCAGGCCTTCAAGCGCTGATCCCCTACCCCGCGCCGCTCGTCGCGAGGCTCCCTGGAACCGCGAGGCTCCTCACGGTTCTGTCCCCGAGTCGCTGGCAGGATGTCCGCATTGGGGCGTTCGCCCCTTCATTCGCCAGCGCGCGTCTCGGAGGTGTACACATGGGATCTCACCAGCCACGCTCATTCACCGCTAGCCAGTGGGTCACCGGGCGGTTAGCCGCAGCATTGTCGGTGGCCCTGCTCGCAGGGCCGGCACTTGCCACTGCTATCGGTATGTTCGGCACGCTAGATGTGGATCACAACGGCCTCCTGCTGCCGCAGGAATTGGCTGGCCACCCGGCATTAAGCGCGCGCTTTGCCCGAGCCGATGAGAATCGTGACGGTGCGCTGTCATTGGCCGAGTTTGAGGGGCTGCTGGCAATGCCCGGGGCAACCCCGAGTCTCGAGTGACCTAGCGAAATTTCTTGGTTCACTCGCTGGTGCTGCGGGACTGGAAAACAAAAAGGCCGCCAGCGCGAACGCTGGCGGCCTTTTGCGTAGGGAGCAAGCGGGGGCGCGATGCGTCTAGCAATCGCTCCCGCAGTTGCCCCTACGACTCAGCCGTTGCGCCGCCGCCGCAGGGCGCCGAGGCCGAGCAGACCAATCCCGAACAGGGCCAGCTGGCCAGGCTCGCTCACGCGCGTCTGACGGTTGGAGAAGTCCAACCAGGACTGACGGTCGAAGTCCCACTGGGTGATCTGTCCGTTCGCGTCATACAGCGCATCGAGGTCCCATACGGGGTGGAACCACACGCCGATTGAGGCGCCGAAGCCAACGCCGCGCCAGCCGTCACCGTCGTTGGGTACTGCTGGGTTAGGGTCGTTGATCGCCGTGGCATCCAGGGAGAAACCCTGGGTGATGCCGTCGTCGATTAGGTTGGCGCTGTAGTCGCCGAGGTAGACTGCCGGGTTGAACCAGCTGTTGGCATTGTTTTGACCGTTGTAGGCATACACCGCGAGGCGATCGTTAACGAAGTCCATGTAGAAGATGGCGAGTTCGTTGACGTCAGCCGTTTTGGGATTCGGGCCATCGTTCAGGACCAGCCAGGCACCAGCCATCTGCGAGCCGTTGCGAATGCCACTATCGACACGCCAGCTCACCTGCTCACTAATCTCGTTGTACGTTGCGGTGATGCTCGAGAAGGAACCGCCCGACCCGCCGAAGGTGCCGCCATTACTCTGATAAATGAACGTCGCGCTTGCGGAGGTGGCCGCGAGCGACAGGGCTGCAATCGCAGCGCCCTTTCCAATCGTTGATAACTTCATGTTGTTTTCTCTTCCAAGTAGCATGTCGGCCCCCGATATTGCGCTCGAAGACAGAGTCCGAAGCGCTTGCCCAAGCTGGGCGTCCTTCAAGACCCTCCGAGGCGCATCCGTGGAGGCCTCCTCAATCCGTACTCACTGCATGCACTCTCTGTGCCATAGGTGATTTCTTTATTTTTTTCAGCGGGTTGGGATTAAGCGCACAGTATGTCGTAAGACAACGACAGCCGGTCTGTATAGATTCTCGACGAACGGTCGAAGGGACTATGGTTCAGCGCCGCGGGTGCCTGACCGAGCGCGTGAGGCGCGGCTCCTGGCCAGGCACTTCGGCTTGGCCGGGGACAGCCAGGACGCGTTCGAGGGCGGTGGCTGCGGCGAACAAGGCGGGCTCGCAGCCGCCGATGCCGGCCAGGGTGATCGATGGGGGTAAGCCGGAGCGTGGATCGCGGTCGGACCAGGCGGGTAAGCAAATCGTCGCGAGGTCTAGGTAGTTGCTGAGGGTCAGCGGCGTAAGCGTACGGTTCAGGCCCGGGCGCAGCGATGCCCGGTTCATGGCTGAGTGCGGCGGTGCAAGCACGCCGAGCGTGGGTAGCAGCACCAGACGGTTGGGACCGAGCAGGCTGGCGTAGCGGTCGCGGGCTTGGAGGTAGCGCTTCAACAATGCCTGGGCGCGGGCAGCGCCGCGGGGCTTGAGCATCGGCAGAGCCGTCATGACCTGAAACACCGCGCTGCTCACGGAGGCCCGGCCCCGCACGCGACGCCACGTCTCCTGTAGTTTGGAGAAGCGGCTGCCGTCAGTGCTGCTCAGCATCCGCTCGAGCATTGGCAACATCTCCACGGCGAGTACGGAGCCTACTTCCCGCGCCAACCCTTCGACATCCGCGAAGTCCATAGTGATTCGGCGCAGGCCCGCCAGCTCCAAGGCGCGCGTTGCACGTTGCCAAGCAGAGTTGATCGCTGGATCGTTCACCTCGAGCGGGAACGGATCGGGCACCACGAACTCGAGCTCCTCGAGCAGCGGCGGCAGGCCTAGCGGTCCGGCGATTACCTCGCTGATTAGGCGCGCATCGCGTACGGAGCGCGTCAACGGGCCTACACAATGCCACTCATCGAGTGTTCCGCTGACCGCGGGCCAAACGCCGCGCTTGTCGACGGCGCCCGCCACCGGTTTGTAGCCGACGATGCCGCAGAACGCCGCCGGGATCCGCAGGGACCCCAGCATGTCCGAGCCCACCGCGGCGGCCACGCACCCGGAGGCGACCAGGGCGGCATCTCCGCCGGAGGATCCACCGCACGTGCGTGCGGGATCCAAGGGGTTGTTGCTGCGCCCGTAGCGCGGATTGTCCGTTTCCCCGGCCAGGCCCAGCTCTGGTACGTTGCCGCGGGCTAGGATGATTGCGCCGGCCTCCTTAAGCCGCGTTACCACCACCGCATCGCGCGGACACTCCACGGGCACCATGCGCCGCGAGCCGGTGGTGATTTGCTCACCTCCGAGCCCGATCTGCTCCTTCACGCTGATCGGCAAGCCGCCGAGCGGGCCCGGCACGGGGCTCGCCGCTTGGGCGATCGCGCGTTCCGCCCGCACCTGGCAAGCGGCGTTGAGTCGACTCTGTTCACGGGTCAGGCGAGCGAGGTGTTCCTCTACTAGGCCGCCCGCGGTTTGCCGTCCCTCGTGCATGGACGCGAGCAGAGCCGACGCGTCCGAGAACTCGTAGGGCAGTCGCTCTTCCAGCCCTCGCACGGGGGGTAGCTCGCCCAGCGTATCTGGCGTCGGCGAGGATCCAGCGCTCCTGTCCGCGCCGGGAACTAGAAAGGGCTCATCGACGTCCGTTTCGCTAGCGGTCCGATTAGGATCGGATGACATGCATGACTCTCCTTGAGTAGCTCCGCATCGGACCGTCTCGTCTCGGTGCCGAACGCCTAGCTGGCGTCCGGTGTCGGGGGCGGATCTTGGACGAGATCGTCCATTCGCCGCGTCAGCTGCTCGATCTTGTAGCGACCGACGCTGTACACCCACGGGCCCAAGCGCGCATTCAACTCGTCGGCCTCCGCTTCGACCTGCGCAAGGGTCGCAAACTCATCACCCTCACTCGGTGCAGCGTTCTCTTCGGCCAGCGACGAGGCGTCAGTCTCGCTGGCGCTGCTCGACGGTGCAAACCGCTGGGCCTGTTCTTCGTCCACGCTCGCCGCCAGGGTGAGCCATTGGGCGTCGCCGCCATCGTAGGTCTGCACCTCCAGGATCAGGCCGTCGAAGGTGGCGTAGCGCACGTTGGTGAGCAGTTCGGAATCGTCTAGGGGAGAGCCCTCGGCCGCCGAGCTGACCTCTTCCAGGCGCAGGGTGGCGAGGGTGGATCCGATCGGGTTGGCGATGGCGTCGTAGCGTAGCTCCTTCCCCTCGGGCACGTCGAGCACGTCATAGCCTATCTCCTGCGGGCTCGCCTTCTCGATACGGACCACTTCGCCATCGGCGTGGGTGATCGTGGCCGATTGAATTCGTTCGCCAGGCACATCGAGAATGATCGGGTCGATCCAGCTAAGCGTATCCGCTTGGGCGGAGATGCTGCCGCTGACAAGCCAGGTCGGTGCCTCGTTCCCGCGCCTCACGTAGGTGGCGCTGCCCCGACGAGCACCGTTGCCGATGCTAACCTCCTGCGCTTCATCGAAGGCATCGCTAGTGATAGTCACCGTGGTCGGCGAGGCAAGCCCGAGGGCGGCGTAGTTTTCCGGATCGCTCGTTTTCTCCTCCAGCACGGTTGCCTCGGCGAGAGTCAGCAATAGCTCTCGTACGCGACCGACCTGGGCGGCGTAGCCATCGCGCTCGCGTATGGACCAGCCCGTCTCTCCGCGATCGAGGGTAATCTCCTGATCACCAGCGTTCAGCCGTATGCTATCGATATTATTCACTGCGGGTTTTAGCGCCGGTAGTAAGGGCCCATCGAGGCGGCTCGCTCCGCTGCCGCCCGCGCCCGCGTCGTCGTGACCTTTCAGCAGCAGCGCACCTGCGAGCGCCGCCGCGGCGATAGCGCCCATTACGATCAGTTGATTGGTTTTCATCGCCTACGCCTCCTTGGGTCTGCGACCGGTGAACCAGGCGCTGCCGACAGCAAAGAGGATGATCAGCAGGGGCACCAGTGCGATGTTGGTGATCTTCAAGACTGTGCCGAGTTGCTCGATGTCCTTGTCGAGTTCGCGTCGCACGCGTCGAAGCTCTTGGCGGATCTCGAGCTTGCGAGCCTGAAAACGCTCTATCTCTTCGCGCTGCTCGTCGGAAAGTATGAGCAGGTTGTCTGCATCAGTGCGAGAGCTTTGCAGTTCCGTGAGGCGAGACTCGGTCTCTTCCAGTTCCTTTTGTAGCTGCTGCTCCGTATCGCGGAAGCGCAGGGCGGCCTCGCGGCGCAGATCTTCGACCCGCTGGAAAGGGCGCACGAAGCTGGCGCGGCCGCGCACGCCAATCAGATCGCTGCTGCCCGTCAGATTATCGAGAGTGTTGATCACGAATGCGCCGTTGCTGGCGAGCTCCTCAAGCAGGCGTTCCCCGAACAGGCGCTGCACACGCACCCAGAGCTGATCCGCGAGCAGATCCACATCTCCCACTAGGACCAGGTTGACCGGACCGTTGGAGTTCGCGCGATGAGCCGGCACTGCAGGCGCTGCCTCCAGGTCGTCGGCCACGGGTGCGGCGGCAGGGGCACCTTCTGCGAAGGCGCTCGGCAGCTCACCGCTCACGCGTACGGCGATGGGCCAGCGCTCGCCGCTCGGCTCAAAGCCGTCCTGCAGCTCGGCCGGGTCGATGGTTACCTTGAAGCGCTGCACGGGCGCGAGCGCCGACTCGGGCGTACTCACCACCAGCGGCTGCAGCTCCAGAGGTGAGTCTTGCGCAAGACCGAAGTAGCCAGCAACGAGGAAGTTCATGCTCGTAAGGCCGCTGGTGACGACGTCCTGTTGGGTGAGGCTGTCGCCGCTCAGGCCGATCAGACCAAGGTGGGAGACTGCCCCACGGCCGCTGCGCGCGGGCACCTGCAGAGCGGCGCCGGCATCCAGAATCCCCTGCTCAACACTGAACTCGATGCCCCATGCGTCGAACAGGGTCGCCAGGTTGGAGGAGCGATCCGCCATCATCGCCGCTGTCGGGTCGTTCGGGTCTGTGTCGATCTGCTCGAACTGCGAGAAGGGGTCGACGAAGATCATCGCGCGACCGCCCGCCATTACGAACTGGTCGATGGCGTAGAGCGTCTGCTCAGACAGGGACTTGGGGTGCACCACGAGGAGTACGTCGATCTCCTCCTCGATCGCATCGAGGCCATCTTCGAGATTGCGCACCTCGAACAGCTGCTGGATCTGGGTGGAGACTGCCCAGGGTTCGCGCATGCGGTTGGTCAAGGGATCGAAGCCGGACTGCAGAGGCATGCTGCTCAGCAGCCCCACGACGGGCTTCTCCGGGTTGTCGAGCGTGTAGATCAGACGCGCTAAATCGTACTCCAGGAACTCCTCCTTCGCTGGATCGAAGAACGGGATGATTTCTTCGTCGTCCACGGAGTTGGTCGCGGCGAGGCCGAAGAAGATGCCATCCTCCGCGCCGCGCACAGGCACGCCGGGCAGGCCGAAGCGCGAGGCCTCATCTTCTTCCTCCGAGAAGGGCTGCGGGTCGATCACCTGCAGGTTCAACTTGCCGCGAGAGATCGCAACGAATTCCTCCAGCGTCTCGCGCACGCGACGCGAGTAGGCGCGCCACTGAGGGAGATCCTCCGTGGCCCGATCGGAGAAGAAGTAGTAGAGGTTGATCGGCTCATCGATGTCGCCGAGCACGGCTCGGGTGCCGTCCGACAGGGTGTACAGCTGGTTCTCAGTGAGATCCAGGCGCACGCCGCGAAACAGGGTATTGGTGAGCATCACGGCCGCAATGAACAGGACGGCGATGATGGCGAGGGCGCTCAGGCCGAGCGCTTTGGTACGGTTCGTATCCATCGTTTTCAGGTCCTTGCGCCGTTACTCGGCCTTGTTGCCGTCGAGCACGATGGCGTTCGCCACCAGCCAGGCACTGATCAGAAACGCGTAGTACAGCAAGTCCCGCAGGTCGATCACGCCCTTACGAATGGACTCGAAATGGGTCCAGAGGCTGAGGCCTGCCACCGTGTCGACGAGGCTCTGGGGCAGCACCGCGCTAATCGGCTCGAGCACCAGGGGGATGCCGCTCACCAGGAACAGGAAGCACACCACCACGGTGATGATGAAGGCGATCACCTGGTTGCGCGTAATCGCGGAGATGCAGGTGCCAATGGCGAGGAAGCCGCCGGCCATCAGCAAGCTGCCGATGTAGGCAGCGAAGATCACGCCGTTGTCTGGATCGCCGAGGTAGTTGACGGTGATCCAAATCGGGAAGGTTAGGGCTAGGGCGATGCCGGTGAACAGCCACGCGGCGAGGAACTTACCCAGCACGGCATCCATCAACGTGACCGGTAAGGTCATCAACAGTTCGATGCTGCCGCTCTTGCGTTCCTCGGCCCACAGGCGCATGGAGATCGCTGGAACCAAAAACAGGTAAAGCCAGGGGTGGTAGAAGAAGAACGCCTCCAGCGTCGCGCTCCCACCCTCGTAGAAGTTACCGAAGTAGAACGTAAACATGCCGGCAAGCATGAGAAAGATCACGATGAAGACGTAGGCGACGGGGGTGGAGAAGTAGCTCGCCAGCTCCCGGCGCAGGATGATGCCGACGTTGCGCAGGCTGATCTGACTCATGACAGGGCCCCCTGTGCTTCTCGCGTGGTGACGGTGCGGAACACCTCGTCGAGGCGACCTGACTCGAGCTTGAGCTCCGCCACGGGCCAGCCCGCCTCGGCGGCCATGGCGCTGATTTGCGTAAGCGCCGTGCTGCTGCCATCGGAGAGGGCAGTTAGGCGTCGGTCGCGCGCGTCCTGCTCGACGGCACTGACGCCGTCGAGGGCTTCGATGCGCCGGGCCGCGTCCGCCATATCCGTCTCGGCGGAGAAGCGAACGCTCACCGCATTGTGATAGCGCGAGCGGGTTTCGAGGTTGGCCGGAGTGTCGTCGGCCAAGATGCGCCCACGCGCGATGATGATCGCGCGATTACACAGGGCATCCACCTCTTCGAGGATATGGGTGGAGATGATGACCAGCTTGTCTGCGGCCATATCGTGGATGAGGGAGCGCACCTCGTGCTTCTGGTTTGGGTCAAGACCATCCGTAGGTTCATCCAGAATGAGGACGGCCGGGTCGTGGATGATCGCTTGGGCTAGACCGACGCGGCGCTTGAAACCCTTCGATAGGGTGTCGATCCGCTGATGCAGCACGCGATCAAGGTGCAGGCGAGAGACAGTCTCCGCCATCCGCTGGCGGCGTTGGTCACCGCTTAGGCCCCGCACGTCGGCGATGAACTCGAGGAAGGAAGCGGGGGTCATCTCGCCGTAGCTTGGCGCGCCCTCGGGCAGGTAGCCGATCGCGCGCTTGGCCTCGACCGGAGCCTCCGTAACGTCGAAGCCGCACACCCGCGCCGTGCCCGAGGTCGGTGCGAGAAAACCCGACAGGATCTTCATGGTTGTGGACTTCCCGGCGCCGTTCGGGCCTAGGAAGCCGAGCACTTCGCCAGGTCGGACCTGGAAGCTCAGCTCGTCGACGGCCGTCAGGTCGCCGTAGCGTTTGGTTAGCTGCTCTGTCTCAATCATCGCCAGCCGCTCCAATAGGGTTCGGTTTCGCTTGTTCTCTACGTACGTCTACACTCGCCGGCGGACACCACGCGGCGAGGCGTGGGCCGGGAGCGGTTGAAGTTCATGCGAGCTCGCAGCAGCGGGGGCGTGGGAAGCTGCCGGGGGTGGGCAGCTCCGACGGGCCTTCGGATTGCGGCCGCCGAGCGGGGCGTAGTTCTACCACGCCCCGCTCAGATTTCAAGGGGTCGAGCCAGGTAATCCCCTGATTAGGACTAGCTTATCGCGAGGTTGCTCAGAGTTTCTCGATCAAGCAGTCGGCAAACGCGCTGCACTTGACCTCTTTCGCTCCCTCCATCAATCGGGCGAAGTCGTAGGTCACTGAGCCGCTGGCGATGGTGGCGTCCATGGCCGCGATGATGCGGTCGGCCGCCTCGGTCCAGCCCATGTAGCGCAGCATCATCTCTCCGGAGAGCACCAAAGACCCGGGGTTGACCTTATCCTGGTTCGCGTACTTCGGCGCCGTGCCATGGGTGGCCTCGAACACGGCGTGGCCCGTGTCGTAGTTGATGTTGCCCCCTGGCGCGATGCCGATGCCGCCCACCTGCGCGGCCAGGGCGTCCGACAGGTAGTCGCCGTTGAGGTTGAGCGTGGCGATGACGTCGAACTCGCGTGGGCGCGTAAGCACCTGTTGCAAGGTGATGTCGGCGATCGCGTCCTTGACCAAAATGCGCCCGTCGGTCAGAGCAGCATCCTGCTCATCGTTAGCTGCCGGTTGACCCTTCTCCTGCAGCGTGCGCTCCCACTGACTCCACGTGTAGGTCTCCTGCGGGAACTCTTTCTCGGCCAACTCGTAGCCCCAGTTCCGGAATGCCCCTTCCGTGAACTTCATGATATTGCCTTTGTGCACGAAGGTGACGCTCTTGCGCTTGTTGGCGATGGCGTACTGGATCGCAGCGCGCACCAGGCGACCCGTGCCCTGGGGTGAGACCGGCTTGATGCCGATGCCGACCTTCTCGGGGAAGCGGATCTTGCCAAACTCGCGCGGGAAGTGTTCCTTCAGCATCGCGAGGAACTTCTGGTTTGTGTCGCTCCCTGCCTCGAACTCGATCCCGGCGTAAATGTCCTCCGTGTTCTCGCGGAAGATGACCATGTCCACTTCCTGCGGGGCACGCACGGGCGAGGGTACGCCCTCGAACCAGCGCACGGGGCGCAGGCAAACGTAGAGGTCGAGTAGCTGACGTAGGGCCACGTTCAACGAGCGGATTCCACCGCCGACCGGTGTGGTCAGGGGGCCCTTGATCGACACCAGGTACTCGCGGCAGGCCTCCACGGTCGCCTCAGGCAGCCAGCTGCCGGTTTGGTTGAAGGCTTTCTCGCCGGCCAGGATCTCCATCCAGTGTATCTGGCGCGATTCGCCGTAGGCCGCCTTCACAGCCTCATCGAGCACGCGCACGGTGGCTCGCCAGATGTCGGGGCCGGTGCCATCGCCTTCGATGAAGGGGACGATTGGGTTGTCCGGCACGGATAGGGTGCCGTCGACGATGGTGATGCGCGCGCCGCCGGCGGGCGGCGTCGGGCTCGAATGGTCAGTCATGACTGCCTCGTGTGGTGGTTGTCGTCGTGCCTGCCAGCAGAATCAAGTGCTGGCGCCTGAGCCGTCAGGGCGGCGGGTGTAGCGTTCTGGTCGCGGTTGTTCGATCGGTTCGTAGATCAGCGTGGGGCGATCGCCTGCCCGCGAGAACAAGTGTTCGGCGCGCATCTTCTCGAGCGCTTCGTCTCGTGCCTGCTCGCTGGCGTACCAGCGGTACATCAGGTTGTCGTTACCAAGAATGTTCACAAACGAATCGGTTACCGGCAGACGCATGCGGATACCATAGACCTGGTCGCCAGCCGTGCGAATGCGACCGGGATCGGTGTTTTCAGATGAACTCATGTGCCGGGTGTCCGATGGGGTTTACACGGGCGCGCGGAGCGAGCGAGTGGCGCGCAGGGCCGAAGATCGGGCAAGCTCCGCTTAGCGGCGCAAATTGTGTCACAAATCCGAGGGCGACTGGGCCGGCGTAGGAGGAACATCTCCCTGCGATGTTCGCGTGGCCGCTCAGTGGGTCGGGAGAAAGGACGTGTCGAACGCTAGTGCAAGCAAGATCGAGGGAGAGCCGAGGGGGCGTACCAAGATCTACCTCATCGACGACCACCAGGGCGTGCGGGCGGGCCTGCGAGGGCTGCTGGACAACGTCGATGATATGGAGGTCGTGGGTGAGGCCGGCGACGGCACCTACGCGCTGCAGCGCATCGTCGACGATCTTCCCGAGGTGGTGATCACCGACCTGAGCATGGACGGCATGGACGGTCTGGAGGCCATCGCTGCCCTCAAGTCGCTCCCGAGCGCGCCGAGCGTGGTCGTCTGGTCCATGTACCACAAGCCCGAACAGGTGCGCCGCGCCGTGTTGGCCGGTGCCGATGGCTACGTCGCCAAGGGCGATGAGTTTCGTCACGTCGTGCAGGCGGTGCGCTCGGTGATTCAGGGGCAGCAGTACTTCTCCGCGGCCGTGCGCGACTGGGAGCGCTCGGTGGGCGATGAGCGTTTGGAGAGCCTCACGCCGCGCCAGCGGGAGATCCTCCAGCTCATCGCGGAGGGTCATCGCACGCGGCAGATCGCCGAAATGCTCGGGGTGGCCGCGAAGACTGTGGACACGCACCGGACCCAGCTCATGCAGCGGCTGAATATTCACGACATCGCCGGGCTCACGCGGTTCGCCATAGAAGTCGGGTTGATAAACCTCAGCGAGACCCACCGTCCCTGAGCGAGCTGCGTTGCGGCAAACGGGGTCCAGCCCTCGCCGCGCGAGCCGACGCTGGCGCCATCGGTAGAGCGCCCGCCGCAAGGCGGGTATTATCTACCGCGCTATCCAAGGCCGACCCGATCCGGGCGGCTGCGGCGTCGAGGAGTCCCGAGCCAAGGTGCCTGATCGTATTCAGAGGCGGGCTGCGCAGAGCGGCGCCGCCGATGTCGCTATAGATGCGTCCGAAAACCTAATCACCTGCAGCGGCCGATGGACCTCCGGCTGCCTCGGCGACATGGAGCTGCGCCTGACGAAGCTCCCCCTGACCGCGGGCAGCGTGATCGTCGACCTCGAGCCCGTGTCCTCCTTGGACATGACCGGCGCCTGGCTAGTACACCGCACGCGAGAGCGGCTGGAGGCCGACGGGCGCGCGGTCCAGGTGGTGGGCGCCACGGACGTGGCCAGGCGGCTGCTCGAACTGGTCGAGAACAACCGACCGGGACAGATCCCGCAGAGCACGGATCACCATGGCCTGGTGGAAGACATCGGCCGGTCTAGCACGCGCCAGGTTGCCTTCTACGTCGAGTTCCTCGAATTCGTTGGCAACGTTACCTACCTGGCGATGCGAGCGGCCCTGCGGCCGGCCACCATGTACTGGTCGGTGATCGTGAGGGAGCTGGAGGAGGCAGGCTTCGACGCCCTGCCCATCGTGGGGCTGCTCACCACCTTGATCGGCGTGGTCATCGCCTATCAAGGCGGCATTGTGCTCGCCCAGTACGGCGGCAGCATCTTCATCGCCGACATGGTCGGAGCGGCGATCTTGCGAGAGCTGTCACCCTTGATCACCGCCATCATCGTGGCAGGGCGCACGGGATCGTCCTACACGGCGCAGATTGGCACCATGCAGGTCACCGAAGAAGTGGACGCCCTGCGCAGCATGGGCATATCGCCGATCGAGCTCCTGGTATTACCCAAAGCCATCGCCCTCGTGGTGGCCTTGCCCCTGCTGACCATGTTCGGCGACATCATGGGCCTGCTCGGTGGCGCCATCATGGCCAACGCCCTGCTGGACATCAGTCTCAATAGCTTCGTAGATCGTCTGAGCCAGGTGATCGACATCGAGACGTTCCTGATTGGGATTGGTAAGGCGCCCGTATTCGCCGCGATCATCGCCGGGGTCGGGACCTTCCAGGGCTTTCGCGTCAGCGGCGGCGCGGACTCGGTGGGCAAGCAGACCACCGTGTGCGTGGTTCAGTGCATCTTCCTGGTCATCGTGGTGGATGCGATCTTCTCGATCATCTTCTCGAGGCTCGGCATTTGAGCGACCGCATTCACATCGAGGGTGAACGCGAGGTGGTGGTCCGCATCCGTCGTCTCGCCACCCAGTTCGGCGATCGCGTCGTGCATAAGGACATCAACCTCGACATCTATCGCGGTGATGTGACGGCAGTGGTGGGTGGCTCGGGCAGCGGCAAGTCCACCCTGATGCGTGAGATGGTGATGTTGCAGGAGCCGTCGGCGGGTTCGGTCCAGGTGCTCGGGCAGGAGGTGGCCGGCATCGGTGATATGCAGGCATTACCCCTGCGCCGCCGCCTCGGTGTGATGTTCCAGTACGGCGCCCTATTCGGTGATCAGACGGTGCTGGAGAACGTCGGTGTTCCCCTGCGCGAGCACACTTCGCTCAGCGATGAGCTGATCGACGAGGTGGCCATGATGAAGCTCGGCATGGTGGGTCTAGACCCGGCCGTGGCGCCGCTCTACCCCTCACAGATTTCCGGCGGGATGCGCAAGCGCGCCGCCATGGCACGCGCCATCGCCCTCGACCCCGAGATGATCTTCCTAGACGAGCCCAGCTCAGGGCTCGATCCGGTCAGTGCCGATGCGCTCGATAGCCTGATTCTGCGCTTGCAGAGCTTGCTCGGCCTGACCGTTGTGTCCATCACCCACGATATGGACTCTCTGTGGCGTATCGCCGATCGGGTGGTATTGCTCGGCAAGCAACGCATCCTCGCGGTGGGTAGCATGGAGGAGCTGCGCGATAGCGACGACCCGGACGTGCAGGAATTTTTTGCAGGTCCGCGGGGCCGCTTCAGCGCCAGCGCGCACGTGAAGGAGCAGTCGGCATGACGCCCAAAACCAGCTACGTCCTCGTCGGCCTGTTCGTGCTGATGCTCGGCGCAGCCTTGATTGCTACGATTCTTTGGCTGACCACGGGCGGTCCGCCGAAGGACTACCGGGAGTACTTCGTGTACATGACCGAGTCGGTATCAGGCCTCGCGGTCGATTCCCCCGTAAAGTACAAGGGCGTGGATCGCGGACGTGTGCGCCGCATTGAACTCGATCCGGACAACCCCGAGCTTGTGCGGCTGACCCTATTGGTTCTGGAAGGTACGCCGGTGAACGTGGACACGGTCGCGGTGCTCGAGCAGCAGGGCATCACCGGCATTGCAGCCATCAACTTAAGCGGGGGCAGCATGGTGTCTCCGCCGCTGGAGCCAGGCCCGAATGGGGAGCCTGCGGTCATCAAGAGCCGCCCGTCCCTGTTCACCCGCCTCGACCAGGCGGCGTCCGAGCTCATCCAGAGCATCAACGAGACGAGCCAGCGCGTGCAGGATCTGCTGAACCTCGAGAATCGCGACGCCGTGCAGGATCTGCTGGCGAATCTGGTGGAGGTCTCGCGCAACCTGAACCAGCGCTTGGACGATGTGGAAGGCCTCGTAGACAACGTCGATGGACTCACGACGGAGTTGAGGACGGCTGTCACGGGGGCGCCCGCACTGCTGGAAACGGCCACCCAGAGTGCCGCTGCCTTCGGCGATGCGGCGCGCACCTACGAAGCGCTTGCAGGCGACCTGCGCGAGACCATCGACGGCATCAGCGAAAACTTGGTGGGCAGCTCTCGCGAGCTAGAGCATTTCGCCACCACCGCGTTGCCAGAGGCCGAGTCGCTCATGTACGAGCTGCGCTACGCCTCAGAGGCTCTGCGTCGGGCCAGCGAGTCAGTGGAGCGCGATCCCAGCGCGTTGTTGTTCGGTCTGCCTGCACCGCCGCCGGGGCCTGGGGAGAAGGGAGGAAGCTACTAGTGGTGTTCGCGAGCCAAGTTCGTCGGGCGATCGCGCCTCGCGTTCAGGCGCTCGTAGCGGCGTGCGCATTCGCGTTTCTGCTCGCTGGTTGCAGCCTGTTCGGCGGGGCTACGGAGCCGGTCGCCAGCTACCGACTCGAGGGGACGGGGAGCGGCGTCAGCGCCTTTTCGGGCGAGCCCTGCTGCCTACTCGAGGTACGTACTCCCCTGCCTGCGCCTGGCTTTGCTACGGCGCGCATGGTCTACGAACGTAACGACTACCAAAACGAGGCCTTCGCCTACGCAGAATGGGTGGACACGCTGCCCACGATGTTGCGGGCGAGCATGATAGATAGCTTCGACCGTCTCGGCCGCTTCGAGGCGGTAGTAGGGGCGCCCTCGCCGCAGCTGCCGGATTATCGCCTAGAGAGTCGAGGTCTGATGGTCATCCAGCGTTTCGACGGGGAACGTAGCGAGGTGGAAGTGGCTCTGCGCGCGCGACTGGTTGACGCTGACTCCCGCGCGCTTCTGGGCGCCCGACGCTTCTCAATCGTGGTGCCCGCGGAGCCCGCCAACTCCGAGGGAGGCGTAGAGGCCGCCAACGAGGCGCTCGATCAGCTTATGGAAGAGTTAGCTAGCTACGTGTTGGCGCTCGTCGACGGTTGATCCTGGCGCGCGCTGGCGCGCTCGAACAGGGCGCGACAGTAGCCCGCCACCTGCCGTGGCCGCTCGAGCATAGGCAAATGGCCCGTCTCCGGGAGAATGACCACTTCGGCATCTGGCAGTAGGCGCCCAAACACCTTGGCGTCTTCCACGGGCAGGACCCTGTCTTCTCGCCCCCAGAGCACTAGGGCTGGGACCGTGGGCAGGGCGGGGCCGTGCTCCAAGGGTTCGTAGCTCTCCTGATACTCTTTGAACACCCTCTCGTACCAGGCGCGCTGCGCCGTGGCCCGGTCGCCTAGGTGGTCTAGTACGCGGCCCGGCACCATCGGTTGCTTGACGAACATCATCGCCGTGAGGCGGCGAAAGTCCTGTCGCGAGTCGGCCAGCAGTAGGTTTGTGCCACCCTCCAAGGCCTCGTGGAACTCGGTTGTGCCCTGGGGGTCTACGCCAGCAGCATCGAGCAACCCGAGAGAGCGAACGCGCTCCGGGTGTGCGCGGGCGAAGGCCGCGGCCAGATGCCCGCCCATCGAGTTGCCGACCACGTGCACCGCGTCGAGCCCCAGGGCGTCGAGCAGGGTGCTCAGGCGTTCTACTTGTGCCGGCAGGGCGTAGGAGGCCTCGGCGTGGCAGCTGGACTCGCCGAAGCCCGGGAGGTCGGGCGCCACCACCTCGTACTGGCGCGTGAGGTGCACGGCCATGCGTGGCCAGTGGTAGCGGTCCGCGCCGAAGCCATGCAGTAGCAGGACTGGTTCGCCGGTGCCGCCGCGCAGGTAGGCGAGGTCGTGTCCGGCCACGTGCACCCGCGCGCTGCGCAAGCGCGCGCGTTCGCGCTCCGCCAACATGGCCAGTGCGTAGACTAAGTCTGGACGGAACTGGTAGAACGCCGCGGCAGCGAGGATGCAAAGGATAGCGAGTAGAATCCACATGGACTTGATTGTGGCGGCGCAGCAAAGATAAGGCAAGGAACTGCCCCCTCAGCTCCGCAACAGTTTGTAAATATTATGAAAAAGCAAATTATCTTCCTGGTCGCGGTGTTTGTTCTGATCCAGTATCGGATGGACCTACTGGCCTGGGCCTTGCCGAACGGGCCTAGCTACGACCCTCAGATTCACGGTGAGGTAGTTCTGCTAAGCACCAGCGGCTGCCGCTTTTGCAACAGTGAGCGCGAGTACTTGGCCGAGCACGACGTGCCCTTCGTCGAGTACGACGTCTCCTCGGATTCCCGCGGCGCTCAGCTGCTGCGCATGACGGGCAGGCATGGCGTGCCGATGCTGATCGTGGGCGATGAGGTCGTGCAGGGCTTCAACCCGCTGGCGATTCGCGGCGCTTTCGAGCGGGTCGCCGATGCCCACGCGGATCGGGGCTGATCTGCGCTAGAAGCCGTAGCCGAGCGTGCGAATCTCCGCCACCGCGCCGCCCTCCAGCCGTACCTGACGCATGAGCCGGCGGGGCCCGAAGTTGTAAGTCCACACTTCCACGCTCACCGGATTGAGTGGGGAGGCAAAGGGCGCGTAGAAGCGATCACCGAAAACGGTCGCCCCGGGCACCAGGAGGGCCGGGTAACGCTCGATCGAGGCCGGTTCGCCGCACTCCTTGAGCACCTCGATCTGGTGGTCACCAACGCTGACCACCGCCTGGCCGCAGCGCATGGCATTGCCGTGGGCCTGGTGGGTGGCCAGAAAGAGGCCAGTGAAGACCCAGACGACGAAGGACGATAGTGGCATCTTGCCCATGGGGTGCTCCTGCGCTGGGGAGCCGCCGCGTCGGCAGCTACGCTGACGGACATTGTCGCCAGTGCTCCTGAACAGCATCTTAACTCGCGTACAATCGGCCCCGCCTGCCGCGCCAGCGGCCGGGTCTTTTCCACCCACGGGAGTTCCTGCATGAGCACCGAGCTGCGTACGGGCCAACCGCCTGGCGATGCGCCCCCGCCGCCGCGAAAACCGGTGGAGGTCCTGGAGCGCCTGCTCGTCCCGGAGGACCTGGAGCAGGCGCTCGCGCGCCTGGACCGTCCCAGCGGCTCCTACGACTACGATCCCTGGGGCCTGTCGATCGAGCGCTCGAAGCTGTTCGTGGGTTTGGTGAAGCGCCTCTACGACAACTACTTCAGAGTCACAGCGCACGACCTCGAGAACGTGCCGCCCAAGGGTCGCGCCCTGATCATCGCCAACCACTCAGGGCAGTTGCCCATCGACGCCACGCTGATGGCGATGGCGATGCTGACCAATCCATACGCGCCGCGGGCGCCGCGGGCCATGATCGAGCGCTTCTTCCCCAAAGTGCCCTTTGTCGGCAATCTGCTGAACCGTGTCGGGGCAGTTATCGGCGATCCGCTCAACTGTTCCCGCATGCTCGAGAACGAAGAGGCGATCATCGTCTTCCCGGAGGGCGTGCGTGGCTCGGGCAAGCTGTACCGCGATCGCTATCAGCTGCAGCGCTTCGGCGCGGGATTCATGCACCTCGCCATGGAGCATCGGGCGCCGATCGTGCCGGTCGGCGTGGTGGGCTGTGAGGAGACCATGCCGTCGCTCGCCGACATCAAACCGATCTCCCGTCTGTTAGGTCTGCCCTATTTTCCGCTCACCACCTACGTGCCCCTGCCGGCGCGGGTCAGCCTCTACTTCGGCGAACCGATGGAGTTCGCCGGCGAGGTGACTAGTGAGGCCGATGTGGTGGCGCGGGTCGACCAGGTGAAGGATGCGATACGCGGCCTAATCGCCCGCGGCTTGTCCGAACGCGAGAGCATTTTCTGAAGGAATCCATGGGCAGATGAGCAAGGAGCAGGACGCATCAGTTGCGCGCGGCGGCAATGCCCGGCGCCCCACGGTGCTCGTCACCGGTGCCGCGGGCACCTTGGCGCGCCAGGTGATTCGCGGCTTGAAGGCGGACCATGAGGTGGTGGCTGTAGACTTCCGCTACGCCGCTCGCCTGGGACCACGAGTTCCCAGCTACAAGGTGGACGTGACCAAGCGCGGCTTCGAGGATGTCTTCCGCAAGCACGATATCGACGGCATCGTGCATCTTGGACGCATCGGCGAGGACTCTAGTCGCGAGAGCCGCTACAACGCCAATGTCCTAGGGTCGCGCCGAATGTTCGACCTGGCCCTCAACTACGGCGTGAAGAAGGTGGTGGTCCTGTCCACGTTCTACGTCTACGGCGCCGACGCCTACAACCCGGCTCTGCTCGATGAGGCCTCCCCCCTGAAGGCCTCCAATCTGACGATGGACCTGGTGGACAGCGTCGAGCTGGAAAACCTCGCCAATATCTACCTGTGGCGCTATCCCGAGCTCGACATGACAATTCTGCGCCCTTGCCACATCGCCGGCCCCGGTGTGCGAAACACCATGAGTCTTTTGTTGTCACAGCCGATGGCGCCCTTTCTGGTGGGCTTCTCGCCGATGATGCAGTTCCTGCACGTCGACGACATGGCGCGGGCGGTGGAGATGTCCTTCCGCCATCGCGGCCGCGGCATCTACAACGTGGCTCCAGAGGACTGGTTGCCCTATCAAGACGTGATGCGCGAATGCGGGTGTCTCGGCTTGCCTGTGCCCTCGCTGCCGCCGAACGTGCCCGCGACCCTGTCGCGCCTGATGCGGTGGAAGGCCTTTCCCAGCTTTCTCGTGGATTACTTCAAGTACCCGGTGGTGATCGATGGCTCCTTGTTCCGGAAGACCTTCGGCTTTCAGCCGGAGCATTCCATGGCCGATGTGTTCGAACACTACCGGCACAAAAAGAAGCGCTGAGCGCGCGAGCGGAGCTCGCTCCTAGTGCAGCGCCTGCAACGTATCCTCGGCCTCGCTTTGCCGATCATCGGCGGCATGGTGTCGCAGAACGTCCTCAACTTGGTTGATACGGCGATGGTCGGTCGCCTGCCGGATCCGGCAGCTGCCTTGGGGGCTGTCGGCATCGGTGGCTTCGCCAACTTTGCTGCCATGGCCCTGCTGCTCGGGCTGTCGACCGGCGTACAGGCCACAGCGGCGCGTCGTAAGGGTGAGGGTAAGTGCGAGGAGATGGCTCGCCCCCTCAATGCCGGCCTCGCGATCGCGGCGCTGGCGGCGCCTGTACTGTCCATCCTGCTGTGCTTACTAACGCCTTGGGTATATCCGTTTTTGGTGGACGATCCCGCAGTCATCGCCCTCGGCGTGCCCTATCTGCAGATCCGCCTCCTGTCTATGGTCTTCGTTGCCATGAATTTCGCTTTCCGCGGCTACTGGAACGCGGTGGACATGGCGCGTGTCTACATGACAACCCTGGTGGTCATGCACGCAGTTAATATAGTTCTGAACTACGTGTTCATCTTTGGGCACTTTGGCGCTCCGCAGCTCGGTGTGGCAGGCGCTGGGTTGGCTTCGGCGATCTCTACCGTCGTCGGCACTAGCGTGTACGCGTACATGGGTTTGCGCTTGGCGCGCCCGGCGGGTTTCTTGCGCCTCAGGCCCAGTTGGGCGGAAGTGCAGCGCTTGATCAGCCTGTCCCTGCCAAGCAGCGTGCAGCAGCTGGCCTTCTCCAGTGGCATGCTCGCCACCTTCGTCATCATCGCCCGCCTCGGCACCGTGGAGCTGGGTGCGGCCAATATCCTAATCAACGTGATGCTCGTCGCCCTGCTGCCTGGGATGGGTTTCGGCTTAGCGTCGGCCACCCTGGTCGGACAGGCCCTGGGGCGCAACGACGCAGCCGATGCGGAGCGTTGGGGATGGGATGTCTGTCGCGTCAGTGCGGCTGTGCTCACGCTGCTCGCGGTGCCCATGTGGGCCGCGCCGCAGCTGATTATCAGCCTGTTCCTCAGTGCGCAGCAGGCGGGCGGCGAAGCCATTGTCGAGGCGGCCACATTCCCCATGCGCCTGGTCGGGTTTTCCATGACCGTGGAAGCGGCCGGGATGGTGTTCATGCACTCGCTGCTCGGCGCTGGCGACACGCGGCGGGTGATGAAGGTGGCAGTGCTCATGCAGTGGGGCGTGTTCCTGCCCGTGGCCTGGCTCATCGGCCCGGTGCTGGGCGGCGGGCTTACGGCCGTGTGGTTCGCGCAGATCGCTTATCGCGGCGTGCAGGCGGGTGTCTTTGCCAAGTACTGGACCGATCGGCGATGGTCGGCAGTCACCGTCTAGCGATGCGGGGGAGTCACTTATGGTAGCCAGCCTTTCTGAGTGGCACGCCGCGGGCGCTCGCTTGGAGCTCCAAGGCGAACGAGTCTTCTATCGCGATTCGGACCCCGATGGCCGACTGGGTCTGCCGAGTCTCCTGCTCCTACACGGCTTCCCTACCGCCTCCTGGGACTGGCGCTTTGTGTGGTCCGCTCTCTCTCGCCACTACCGCCTGATCGCGCCTGACTTCCCAGGCTTCGGTTTCTCGGCGAAGCCTGTTCGCCCCTACCCGATCACCTCTCAGGCGGATGTGAGCGCTGGCTTGCTAAGCGCGCTTGGGATCGAAGGCACGGCAGTACTCGCCCATGATTACGGCGACTCGGTGGCCCAGGAGCTGCTGGCCCGTGCCGCCTCCGGCAGTGGCGCCATGCCGGCGCTGGATGCCGTTTGCTTCCTCAACGGCGGGCTCTTCCCAGAGGCACAGCGCCCCTTGCGGATTCAACAAGTGTTGGCAGGCCCTGCGGGCCCCTGGCTGGTCCACCTGGTCGACAAGCGCCGAGCGCTGCGCAGCCTGCGCTCGGTGTTCGGCGAGGACACGGGGCCTTCGGAGGGTGACCTAGAGTCCTACTGGTCTTTGCTCACGCGCGAGCGAGGGCTTCGCGTAGTGCCGGCGATCCTTGGTTATCTGGCCCAGCGCCGCGAGTACCGGGAGCGCTGGGTGAGCGGACTCCAGGGTGGAGATACCGCTCTGCGCTTCGTCGTGGGCATGCGCGACCCCGTCTCAGGCGCCGCGATGGCGAGCCGCTATCGTGAACTCGTGCCGCAAGCAGATGTCATCGAGATTGAGAGTGTGGGCCACTACCCGCAGTGCGAATCACCGGATGCGGTGATCGACGCGATGCTGGCCTTCGCCCCCGGCGCTGCGGTTTGAGTATACGTTCGCGGGCAGCTGAACGCGCGTTCTGCGACGCTCGCCACGGCTGTTGCCTCGGTACTCGCTGTCACCCGGTTCACGACTCCCTGATGGGCGGTCGCGCCGCCGCCCTCGTGTTGTAGACTCGACAGCTTTGGCTCGCCTTACCGCACTGATAGAAGGAAAGCACGCGCGCATGACGAGGTTAACGGACCTGCGAACTCTGCAGGGTCATATATCGCAGCAGGTCATTGGCCAGGGGAAGCTGGTTAACCGCCTGTTGATCACACTCCTGTGCGACGGCCACCTGCTCGTAGAGGGCGCGCCTGGTCTGGCGAAGACTCGCGCCATCAAAGTGCTGGGCGCCGGCGTGGAGGGTGACTTCCATCGCGTCCAGTTCACCCCCGACCTGCTGCCAGCCGACCTGACAGGTACGGAGGTCTACCGGCCCCAGGACGGTTCCTTCCGTTTCCAGCCCGGGCCATTGTTCCACAACCTAGTGCTGGCTGATGAGATCAACCGCGCGCCCGCCAAGGTGCAGTCTGCGCTCCTAGAGGCCATGGGTGAGCGTCAGATTACGGTCGGGGCCGAGACCTACCGCCTGCCCGACCTGTTCTTGGTGATGGCCACGCAAAACCCGATCGAGCAGGAGGGTACGTATCCCTTGCCGGAGGCGCAGCTCGATCGTTTCCTGATGCATCTGCGGATCGACTACCCAGACGCGGACACGGAGCGGGAGATCCTTCGCATCAACCGCGACGAGGCGCGCAGCTCCGGCGGCCAGCCGAGTGCCATGCCCGCGCCCCTGTCGCAAGAGGTCGTGTTCGAGGCACGTCGAGCGGTGCTCGATATGCACCTGGCCCCGGCCCTCGAGGAGTACCTCATTGCTCTGGTGCTCGCCACTCGCGAGCCAGGAAACTACGACGCTAGTCTCGCACGCATCATCCAGTACGGCGCCAGCCCTCGCGCCACCATTGCCCTAGACCGCTGCGCCCGCGCCCACGCTTGGCTGCGCGGCAGCGAGTTCGTCTCCCCGGATGACATCCAGGCGGTGGCCCCAGACGTCCTGCGCCACCGCATCCTGCTCAGCTTTGAAGCGGAGGCAGAGGGCATGACCCCGGACGATGTGATCGACCGACTGATCGAGCTGGTAGCCGTGCCGTGACATCGTCCGCCTCGACCGCGCCAAGCGATCTCACCCGAGGGCGCGAGCGGCAGTCCGCCGAGGCTCTGGCAGACGCCGTGGACGCTGGCGTACGGGTGAGCACCCAAGAGCTCGTCCGCCTGCGTCATGCAGCGGGCAACCTACCGCTGAACGCCATGCGCATTCGGGCCGCTGCCGCGGACACCCGAGCTTCGCCATTCAAAGGGCGCGGCATGGAGTTCGAGGAGTCACGGCCGTACCAGCCAGGCGATGATCTTCGCAGCCTCGACTGGCGGGTGATGGCGCGCACGGGGAAGCCGTACACCAAGTTGTTTCGTGAGGAGCGAGAGCGACCGGTGCTTCTGTGGGTGGATCTGCGCCGAAGCATGCTGTTTGCCACGCGCGGGGCGTTCAAGGCGGTACTCGCCGCCCGCCTCGCCGCCGCTGTGGCATGGTCCGCCCTGCGCCAGGGTGACCGGGTCGGCGGCCTGGTGTTTTGCGACAACAGTCACGATGAGGTACGCCCCTCGCGCGGCAAGGGCTCGGTCATGCGATTGATCGATACCCTGGGGCATCATAGCGGCTGGTCCGCGGACCTCGATGAAACGCCCGTCGATCTGGAGGCCGCCGCCGCTCGCCTGCGTCGCGTGGCGCGCCCGGGTAGCCTGGTGTTTCTGCTAAGTGACTTCTACGGGCTGACGGATATGGCAGTGGCTCATCTGCAGCGCACGGCAGCTCACTGCGATGTGGTGCAAATGCAGTTCTATGACCCCTTGGAGCGCGAGCTGCCGCAACCGGGGCTTTACAGGCTGCAAAGCGGCGGAGAGTCGCTGACCTTGGACACGGCCGATGGGTCGCGCCGTCGCGCGTACCAAGCGCGCTTCGACACCCACTGCGGCGAGGTGGAGGACCTCGCCCGCCGCTTGGCAATATCTTCCATGCGTTGCGCGACGGACGATGATCCCATCGATGTAGTGCGCGCAGGTCTCGGCTTGCGGGCCGGCGGGAGCGCGAGTCGATGACCGATCCCGCCGATCTCGATCTTCGCGACATCCACCTGCCTCCGGAACCGTCCTGGTGGCCCCCTGCCGTCGGCTGGTGGCTGCTCGTCCTCGCGCTCATCGTGGGTTTGCTGGTCCTCGCCCTGCGCTGGCGTCACTACCGTGCCGAGCGCGTACGGCGCCTGGCCCTGCAAGAGCTGGACGCCCTGGGCGAACGTTGCGCGAGCACGCCTCAGCGCTTGCCGGCGGAGCTTTCTACCTGGTTGCGCCGCGTGGCCCTCTCCGTCGGCGCCCGCCGGGAGCTGGCAGGCTTGACGGGGCAAGCGTGGTTGGGCGCGCTTGAGCGGCTCAGCCCGGACTCGCGCCTGACCCGGGAGTTTCCCACTCTCTTGGTCGAGGGGCCGTACGCCGGCGCAGCGCCGGCCTCCGAAGAGGAGCTAGCGGCGCTCTTGGCTGCGTGCCGAGAGTGGACCGCCAACCTGGAGCTGCGAACTTGATCAGCTTCGAATGGCCCTTGCTGTGGCTAGCCCTGCCCGTGCCGCTATTGGTGCGCTGGTTGGCACCGCCGGCGAACGTCAGCCAGCAAACCGCCCTGCGCGTGCCGTCCCTCACCCCATTCCAAGCGCTAGGTGGCGGTGGGGCCGGTGTGCCGAACCTGCGTTCTTGGCCGCTGGTAGTGGCCGCCCTCGCGTGGACGCTGTTGGTGGGCGCAGCGGCGCGGCCCATTTGGCAGGGGCAGGCGATTTCCCTGCCCGTGAGCGGACGCGACCTGATGATGGCCGTGGACATCTCGGGCAGCATGCAAAATCGGGATTTTCGCCTCGGTGGGCGCATGGTTGATCGCCTCGAGGCCACCAAGACCGTCGCCTCCGAGTTCATCATCCGGCGAGAAGGCGATCGCATCGGTTTGGTGCTGTTTGGACGTCAAGCGTATCTGCAGACTCCGCTCACCTTTGATCGGGAAACTGTGAAGACTCTGCTGGAAGAAGCAGAAGTGGGATTTGCCGGCAAGGAGACGGCGATCGGCGATGCGATCGGCCTGTCTTTAAAGCGTCTGCGTCGAGATGCAGGCGATGACCGCGTGCTGATCCTACTCACCGACGGCGCCAACACGGCGGGCGAGCTCGACCCCCTCAAGGCGGCCGAGCTCGCCGCTAGCGAGGGCTTGCGCATCTACACAATTGGCATCGGTGCAGCGGGTCGCGCCTCTCCCTTCACTCTGCGTATGCTGCCCGGCTCGGAGCTCGACGAATCGACCCTGATCAGCATTGCCGAAACCACGGGTGGTCAGTACTTCCGCGCTCACGACACAGCCGAGCTTGCACGCATCTACGCCTACCTCGATGAGCTCGAGAAGGTGGAGCAGGACGTCGGTGGCTTTCGCCCTCGCCACGCGCTGTTTGCGTGGCCCTTGGCTGGCGCCCTTGGCCTTAGCGGTTTGCTCGCCTGGCTACGGTTTCGGTTGGCGTAGAAATGGAGCATTTTCACTTTATTCGACCTCTCTGGCTTGTGCTTCTGTTAGCCTTGCCGCTGCTAGATCGTCTGTTGCGTAGTGGAGCGCTTCTGTCCAGCGCGTGGGCTCGCATCGTCGACCCCAAGCTTCTGCGCTACCTGCTCACCGATGGTGCAAGCGGATCGGTAGGGCGCGCCTGGGTGTTGCGCTGGGCACCTCTTGTGGCCTTTCTGCTCGCCGTGGTGGCGCTGGCCGGCCCGGCGTGGCGGGAGCTGCCGCAACCGGTCTTGCGCGATCAGTCCTCCCTGGTGATCGCCTTCGATCTGTCCCAGTCGATGAACGCGACGGACCTCACGCCATCGCGTCTGGAGCGGGCGCGGCTGAAGGTGATCGATCTGCTTGAGCGTCGCGAGGACGGGCAGACGGCCTTGGTTTCCTTCGCCGGGCTGCCCTTCGTGGTGAGTCCCTTGACCTCGGACGCGGCCACGATCCAGTCGCTGGTCCCGGTGCTGGAGCCGGACATCATGCCCTCGGGGGGAAGCCGCGCCGATCGTGCCCTGCGCCTAGCAGGTGATCTGATCGATGGCGGCGGCGACGGCAGCGGCAACATCCTGTTGGTCACGGACAACGCCATGGCACGCGATGTGGGGGTGGCCCGAGCCCTTGCGGAGCGGGGTATTCGAACGTCCGTGATGGGCGTGGGGACACGCGAGGGGGCGCCCGTTCGCGTCAGCAACGGTGCCCTGCTCAAGGACGCTCAGGGGCGCATCGTCCACACCCGACTAGAGGAAGACCTGCTGCGCGAGATCGCCAGCGTGGGTGGCGGCCGGTACACGCGCATGAGCATCGACGATGTGGATCTCGATCGCCTGAGCGACGCGCTCGCCAGCGGCGGGCAATTCGAAAACGAGGATGCGATGAGTACGGACATTTGGCGCGAAGAGGGGCCATGGCTGTTGTTGCCGCTGCTGCCCTTCGTCGCTTTGGTGTTTCGCCGGGGGGCGCTGGTGGTGTTGATAGGGTTGGTGCTGATGCCGGTCCCTCGTCCAGCCTACGCCTTCGAGTGGTCCGCCCTGTGGAGTCGCGACGATCAGCGCGGACGCCAAGCGCTCGAGGAGGAGCGCTACGATCAGGCGAGCGAGCTTCTCGCTGATCCTGAGTGGAAGGCCGCGGCCCATTTCCGTGGTGAGCGCTTCGAGGAGAGTGCCGGCCTGCTCGAGTCTCAGGAAGGCATACGCGCCCTGTACAACCGCGGTACCGCTGTCGCACGCAATGGCGATTACCGCACGGCGATCGAGCTCTATCGCGAGCTGCTGGAGCAGGCGCCGAACCACGAGGATGCTCTGCATAACCTCGAGATCCTGCTCGAGGAGCTCGAACAGCAGCAACAGGAAGGGGAGGGCGAGCAGGGCGAGGATGGCCAGGAGCAGGCTCAGAACAGCGACTCGCAGGGTTCGCAGCGTCAGCAGCAGGGAGGCGGGCAGGACCCCTCATCCCAGCAATCCCAGGGCGGCGGTGGCGGTGGCGATGATCAGGAGCAGATGGCCGATCAGCAGCCGCGCGATGACAAGATGACCCGCGAAGAAATCGAGGCTGAAGCCGAGCGTAGGGCGGCGCAAGCGCTGCCCGACGAGTCGCAGGGCGACGCGCAGGAAGAGCGGATGGCACAGCTTGGTGAGCCGAGCGATACGAGCGGCGAGGAGCGCGAGCAGGAGGCGGCGGTCGAGCAGTGGCTGCGGCGCATCCCGGACGATCCCGGTGGCCTCCTTCGGCGCAAGTTTGTGTACGAGCTACAGCGCCGTCGCCAGCAGGGCGAGGTGAGTGAGGAAGATCCATGGTAGCGATCCCCGACAGACTGGGTGCCGACCTCCGGGCGCGCACCGAACGCCGTCGCTGGGCTCTGCCTAGCCTAACGGCCTGGGGCGTGCTGGTGCTGTCGATGATCGCGTGTACTGCTCAGGCGCGCGTCGATGTTGCCGTCGATCCACCGATCTTATCTCTTGGCGAGAGCCTCACGGTGACCTTTAGTGCAGATGAGCGTGGTTTGACGGAGCCTGACTTCAGTCCGCTCGAAGCGCAGTTCGACGTCCTGCGGAAGAACAGCCGTGAGACGCTCCAGATCATCAACGGTCAGGCGCAACAGACCAAGGTGTGGCGCTTGACCCTGGTGCCGCGCGAGGAGGGGACGCTCGAGATTCCCTCCATCGAGTTTGGTGCGAACCGTTCGCCTTCCCGTCGCATCACCGTCACGCCCGCGCGCAGTGAACGTCCGGGGGAGGCGGAAGTGTTCATCGAGGTATCGGTTGATCCGCAAGGGCCCGTGTACGTGCAGTCGCAGGTGATGATGACCGTACGATTGCACTGGGATGAGGCGGTGCGCCTGAGCAATGCGACGCTGGCCAAACCGAGCAGCCGCGACGGTGACCTAGTGGTCGAGACGGTGGCCGAGGAACGTTCCGAGAAACGAATCGGTGAGCGCGACTACCGAGTGTTTGAGCAGCGCTACGCCTTGTTTCCCCAGCGCAGCGGTCAAGTGGAGCTCGACCCGATCGTATTCAGTGCGGACATGAGACTCTACTACGAGCGACCGTCGTTCCGGCGCGTGCAGTCCGACTCGGTAGTGCTTGACGTATTGCCAGCCAACCCGGGCGGCGCGCGACCCTGGTTGCCCGCTAGCGCGATCACCCTTGAGCAGTCCTTTCCAGACGCGGGGGAGGATGGGGAACTGGTCGGGCGGGTCGGTGAGCCGGTGACTCGATCGGTCACCCTGAACGCCCTGGGCCTTACCTCAGCGCAGTTACCCGAGGTGCAGATTCCGGTGCCTGTGGGCTTTAAGGTGTATCCAGACCAGCCGACCTTCGACCAGCGCGTGGCCCTAGAGGGTATTTTGGGCGAGCGCGTCGAGCGCCTAGCGATGCTGCCTACGGTGGCGGGCGTGTTCGAGCTGCCTGCCGTGGAGCTGGAATGGTGGGATGTCGCGGCCGACCTGCCGCGCACCGCGCGCCTCGATCCGGTCCGTATACGCGTGCTACCCGCGGTGGGGGACGGATCCAATGGCGATTCAGTCGGCAGCGCCAATGGGGTAATTGCGGGCGCTGACGGTGCCCTGGGTACGGTTCCGCCGGCAGGCGGATCCAGCGCTGTTGGCGTGCGCTACGAGCCGGGGCTTTGGCCTTGGTTGGCCCTGTTCATGGCCTTCGGGTGGGCCGCGACGGGCGGCTTCTGGTGGCAAAGTCGGCGTGCGGGAGAAGGAGCGGCTGGTGCCACCGAACAGGACCTGCGCTCATCCACCGATGAGTCTATCGCCGCGTCGCTAAAGCGCCTGCGCGACGCCGTTCAGGCGGGTGAGCCTGGAGAGGTGCGCATCGCTACCTTGCGTTGGGCGCGCGCCCGGTGGCCCAAGCACGGCGTGCGGGACCTGATCGACGTGCGCCGCCTCGGCGGCGAGACGCTCGAGGCAGCACTGGATGCCATGGATGCCGCTCGCTACGGTGACGGTGCGGATACCGATGGAGCCCTGCAGCGCGTCCTAGAGCAGGCAGAACTGCTCTCGGAGCAGATGCCACGCGAGGTGGCCGGGACGGGGCAATTGGAGCCGCTTTACCGCTAGTGGAGTGTTTCAGCGCGTCGTGCTCGCTGGTGAGGCCGTTTAGGCCTCGACGCTCGGGGCGCTGCCCCTGCCGATCGCCGGCGACCGGCAAGGGCGAGCGACCCTAGCGCGAGCTTTAGGGGTTCACGCCGATCGGTGTTTGCGCAACGACTGCTGCCGTGTCCTCGGCATCGTCGGGGTTGCCGTTGTCATCCACATCGCCGGGGCCGCCACAGGTCGGGTGGCCGAAGCCACTGGGGCTCGCGCCGTCCGCGTCCAGATCAAAGATGATGTTGTCGGCGGACACGCCGTTCGCATCACCTACGCCCCCCGGTACGAAGTCCAGGCTCAGGGCATCGCGCGTGCGCCAGGCGATGTTGTGGTCGGCACACGAGGTGTCGCCGCTCACCCCGATGGCACCGACCAAGGTGCCTTCCTCGTTGTACAGCGGTAGACCACCGCCGAAGACGTTCACACCGCCAATCAGTGAGCCCACCATCGGATCGTCCGCGTTGCCGTAGTTCACTACGTCAGCCGTATTCAAGCCAAGGGCGCGGGCGCCGCCATAGGCCGTCTGCGGATCGACCGGATTCGAGAACTGCAGGCCAAAGAGGCTGCCGCCGGGCTGCGTTGCAGCCCACAGATTGGCGGTGGAAAGCGCTAAACCTGGCAGGCTGAAGGCGTTCGCCGTGTTGGCCTTCTGCGCGGAAATGACGCGCGAGCCCGGCCACTGGTCACCGCGGTCAGCGCCGCTGCGCGCCACTGCGCAGACGATACCGTCACGGTCGACGATGCTCGCCCACATGTTGAGATCAAAACCACCGTTCGGCGTTCCGCTGGTCGGGGCCACGGAGGCCTGCAATGCAGCAGTAAGCGCTGCATGGTCTGGCAGGGCATCGCAGGTAGCGTGGGCGCTCAAGCTTAGGGTACCGATCGCGAGACCCGAGAGGATCGCGGAAATCGACTTTTGCATCGAGTATTTCCTTTTACTACTTGATTTTGAAAACAGAAGAGCGCCACCGAAGGGCAGCGCTCAGGAGGGATAGCAAACGATCAGTTTCGCTATCCCCAGAAGTTATGTGCCTTCAGGGGCCTATTCGTCGCACTGGCGAGGTCATTTGTTTGGTCCCTCGATCAGTGCACCGCGAATTCGCTCGCGAATGGCCTTTGCGGGTTCCACGCTTACCATCGCGCGCCTTACTGCACCGAGCAGCTCGGCTGGCTCACCCGCACCCGGGTAGACTTGGTCTATGCGCTGACGATGACCCATCCGAGAGAGGCGGTAGGCATTGTGGGGAAAGGGGACAGGCTAGTGGGCCGCTTGGTAAATGAGGTAGCGCTCAGTCTGCGTAGGGGCAGCGTCAGCAAGGCGCGTCGCGCAGCCAATGGCATCGCCATTGGCAAGCGATGCAACGCCGCGATGGCGCCCGTGCTACTCGCTGAGCGTCACCTCATTTACCAAGCGGCCCACTAGGCCTACCAGTGGCCACTCATCTCTTTCACCGTCGAGTGGGACGGGCGTTAGCCTTGCGGCCTGAGCCTCGATGATGCTGTCGCCCAGACCGACGCGGCCACCGACAGCGTGGCGTGCTCTACTACATGATCGACCGCAGGGCTGCGCGCGAGCGTCTGTCCGCTTAGCTGTTTGCTAGGTTCGCTGATGAGCTCGTCGTGATGGTTCAGGGCGGCTCAGGACGTAGGTGGCGCTGGCGCTCAGTACGACAGCCTGGATGGCGAGCACGGCAGGTGCCGCACCTAACACAATCGATAGAATCAAGATCGCTGCCATGGATACGGCAGCTGCCACCTTCGCCCTGCGTGAGATTGCGCCTTCGCGTTGCCAATCGATGATCAGAGGGCCGAACAGGGCGTGCTCTAGCAGCCAGCGATGGCAGCGACGCGATGAGCGAGCGAAGCAGTACGCAGCGAGGAGCACAAACGGCGTAGTCGGCAACAGGGGGAGCAGCACGCCGAGGGCGCCCAAGGCGAGGGCGATTGCACCGATACTGAACCAAAGGATACGGATAATCGGGCGAACACCAGCGTCGGCTGCGGTCACAAGACTTCTACCTGGTCGCCGACGCGCAGCGTTCCCGTGCCCGCGTAGAGCAGGTTCTGGCCGAAGTAGACCTTTCGATCTGCACCTCGTCGATAGGCACCGAGGGTGCGCAAGAGCTCGGGGTGGCGTTCACCCGTGCGTTGGTTGAAGGCGGGTACGGTGCATCGGTCGCAGGGCTTGGCGACCGTGAGCGTCATCTCCCCGATGCGAAGGCGCCGCCAGTCGTCTTCCGCGTGGGCAGCGCAGCCGTCCACCACGAGGTTGGGTCGGAAACGATCGAGGCCGACGGGCGCTTCGAGGCGCGCGTTGAGCTCGTCGAGGGCCGCTGCCGAGACGAGCAGTAAGGGGTAACCGTCGGCCAGGCTCACGGTTTCCCCGTCCTTGGCGTAGGTCGGGTCGACCGGTCGTCGCGCGTCATCGGGCAGATACACCAGGCGCAAGGGACGCTCGAGGCGTGCGCTTAACCACGCGGCCGCCTCCTCGCCCGCATCGCAAGCGCCGACCGTGTCGTCCCAGATAGCGACGTCGCGTGGCGCCGAGGTGGGGAACACGACCTCTAGCGCATCATCGCCGTAGCCTAGGCTCAGGCCTCGCGCGCTCGGTACGGCGTCCACTCGGGCAAGGCCGGGCAGCTGGCGCTGGGTGATGAATTGACCGTTGGGGTCGACCAACATCCAGCGTCGGTCACCCGCGGGGCCGAAACGATCGAGGGCCGTGCTGATGCGCGCCAGGCCGCGGCCTCCCTTCAGCGGGTAGATGTGAATTGAGGCGAGCGTGAACATCGCGAAGCGGTGCCTTCCTGTTCCTAGCGTCTAGCTGAGCACCATACGCCTCGCGAGTGGAAAAGGCAGTCTAGAGAGGTGATTTCGAGCGCTGGGTGGCAGAGCGCCCACAAGAAGAAAGCCCGCAAGCGCGCTTGCGGGCTTTCCCAGTACCGCGGGTTCCGGCCTTTCGGTGGCGGCGACCCGAGGGTCAGGCGCGTAGAGCCTTAGTCACAGACGTTCGGCACGCCGCTCGGTCCCGGTGCACCGCCCGCCTGGGAGCGGAACACGCGGAAGTCGAACCCGTTGGTGATGCCATCACCGTTGAAGTCCGTGTCCGCGTTGTCCGTGCCGAAGTTGTCGCGGAAGATCTGGAAGTCGGCGCCGTTCACGAAGCAGCTCTGATCGAGGTCCGCGTCGCAGATGTTGCCGATGCCGTCACCGTCCGTGTCGCGCTGGTCCGGGTTACGGCGCAAGGTGCAGTTGTCCTGATCATCAGGAATACCGTCCATGTCCGTATCGGTCGGATCACCACCGCCCTCGGTCACCGGCGTCAGACACCACTCGTTGAGGGTGCCCGTGTCCTGACCTTCGGCGTCGATCACCTGCAGGCGCCACGTGCCCGAGAGGCCTTGGCCGTCCACGGCGCCGAGGGGGCTGTTCGGCGTGAAGCTGCCGTCGATGGTCGGGATGCCCGCGGCGCACTCGTCTTCGATCGGCGAAGCCGCTTCGTCGTCGAGGGTGGCCAGGATGTTGTCACCGCCGCAGCCGAAGCCCTGGTTCACGCGCCCCGGACGGTCCATGAGCGTGACGCTGATCCCCGAATCGACGTTGGTCAGGATGGCGCTCAGATCGCCCACGAAGGTGTGGGAGATGTCGAGGAACACGTCCAGGTCCGTGAGCGTGCCGCCCTCGGCCACCACCAGCTCGTCGGTGATGCCCGCCGGGTTGTTGTCGGGGATCGCCGCCCCAGGCGTGGAGCAGATGAACGCGCCGGTGGTGAAGCGGAATACCGCCGAGTAGACGCCATCACCGCAGTCGTTGAGCGCGCGTACGCGCCAGAAGTACGTGGTGGCGCTCTGCAGGTTGCCCTCGAGGCGGTAGCTCGTGCCTTCCACGGTGGCGGCGAAGTCGACGCTGCCGAAGGCCGGGTCGTCGTCGATCTCGATCTCGTACAGCGATCCCTGAGCGACGGCGTTCCAGGTGAACTCCGGCGCTAGGGCCTGATCGCCGGCGCCGTCGGCGGGCATGGCGAGACCCGGTGCTCCCGGCACGTCGTCGAAGATCGTGACGTTGACGCTGAGCTCGCGATCGTTGGCCCCGGTGGATGCGCCGGCGATGGAGAAGCTGTAGTCACCGGCGCTCACGCCGTCCACTTCCACCGCCGCCGTGCTGGTGCCAGGCGGGATGACTGGGTTGGTGGAGAAGGTGCCCGAGAAGCCGCTCGGGAAGTTCTCGTAAGACAGGGCGACCGGCTCGGAGAAGCCCTGAATCTGAATCACCTCGACGTCGATGTCTTGCAGGCTACCTTTGCCGTCCGCCGCGCACACGGATTGTGAGAGCGGGCTACCGGTAAGGGAGAACCCGGGCCCCGCGCCCACGTTCAGCAGATTGGCAGCGAAGACGTCCTTCTGGTTCGGTGGGCCATCGCGGTTGTCGGTCCACACGCTGATGATGCGCTCGCCGATCACGGTGATGCCGTTGTAGTCGCCCCACTCCTGGCCGTCCGTGAGGTTGGCGGAGGTCTCGCCGGAGACGCGCGTGAGCTCGTTCCAGGTCACGCCGCCGTCGGCGGAGAAGGTGTAGTAGAGATCGACTCCCGTGCGATTTTGCGAGTTGCGCGTGTCGTAGAACACCACGTGCACGGTGCCGTTCTCATCCACGGTCAGCCACTGGTTGTAGCGGTCGACGGTGAGCACGTCGGCGGTTGGGTGCGGGATGCTCTCGTTCCAGGTGGCGCCGCCGTCGCGGGAGTAGGCCACGTGCACCTGGTTGTTGTTGGCCTGGGCGTTGAAGTCGTTGTCAGGCGCAATGGTGTCAGTCCAGGCCACGTAGATGCTGCCGTCGAAGGCGCCGCCAGAGCGGTCCGCATCGGCCGTGGCGTAGATCCAGGAGCGACGGCTTTCCATCGAGGGCACGGGCCAGTCGAAGGAGGCGTTGGTCTCGGCCACGGTGAACGGCGCGTCGAAGGTCACGCCGCCGTCCGTGGACTTCAGCATGGTGATCTCGCGCTCGTTGAAGGCGCCGTAGAAGTGGTAGACGTCACCGGCCGAGTCGGTGGTGACGTCGCTGCCGATGCCGCGCGGGGCGCCGGGGAAGGCCTGGATGTCCCAGGTGGCTCCCTGGTTCTCCGAGCGGGCGAACTGCATCACGTTACCGTTGTGGTAGGAGATGTAGATGTTGTCCTGGTGCGGCGAGGTGGGCGAGCGGTCGACGTGGAGGAACTCCTTGTCGCTGCCCGAAGGCGTGAGGTCGAAGCGGTCGACCCAGGTCTGCCCGGCGTCGAAAGAGCGCCAGAAGGACACGCCGATTGTGCCTGACAGCGCAGCCACGTAGGCCACGGAGCCGTCTGCGGACCAGCCGAGTGTGGGGTCGCAGCAGGTGAAGGGCAGCACGCCCTGGATGGTCCAGGTCTCGCCGCCGTCGCTCGAGTAGTACATCTCTTGGCCGCCGGCGTTGTTGGAGCCAGCGATCACCTGCATTGGGTTGGTCGGGTTGACCTCGACGGTCACCTCGTTGGCACCCAACACCTGGTTTAGCTGCAGCTCACCCTCGACCGGCACGGGCACCTTCGGTGTGGGGGGTGCGGTCGGCGTGTTGCTGTTCTGCAGGCCGCCGTAGCGCAGCTGGAACAGGGGCACGGCGGCGCGTGGGTACTGGATCGAGCCCTTGCGCGGCAGATCCATCTCTCGGCGCAGCTCCACGCGGAAGAAGGCCGGGATCGGGGCGATCAGCTCTGCTTCGTTGTCCGCGAGCAGGGCGAGGTCTTCCAGCGTTAGCTCATAGTTGCGTCGGTCCCAGGGACCGAACTTAAGGAGGTCCGTATAGCGAACCCGTTGATCGGCACCGAGCTCTTGGCGGACCACGGGGTCCGCGGCGAGCGCCGGCAAGGCGAGTGCAAGAAAGGCGGCGCCGAGCGCGGCCCTTCGGATAGCGGTAAGCAAGATGGTGACTCCCCCGTCCGGTTCCGTCCGGACTTCCTTTCAAGTTGTTGTATTGGCCGGCGCAGCGCGTGTGGCGACAGGCCACCACAGCGTCGGCGCTCGCCAGAGTAGGGGGCGTCTGAGGGGGGTGTCAAACGTCGGTTCGCCATGCCGCGGTGCGGCCCCCGCGTTGGTCAGATTCGCTCAGTGCCGTGCCAGACGCTGCCCGCGCTATTGCGTCATTCGGTTCCACGGTGGGCCTTTGGCGCGCCGGTGAGGAGCGAATTCGATGTTGTCTTTCGAGAATCTGCCGGCGGTCGGGTGGTTCAAGGATCCCTTGACGCGGCGCGGGATTATGGTGGCTGCGATGAGCATCGCGATGCTGATTCCGCTGGCCATGGTGCACGGCGTCGTAGATGAACGTGGCGCCCGCCAGCGCGGGTGGTCAACGAGCTGAGTGCCACCCTCGGCGGCCCGCAGAACATCATCGGTCCGGTGCTTGTGATCCCCTACACTCAGAGCACGGTGGTGGAAGAGCGCTTCGGCGATGCGCAGGGCGTCATGCAGCTGCGCGAACGGGTGACCGTGCGTGAGCGCGAATTCCTGGTCTTGCCCGATCAGCTGGCGCTGGACCTGAGCGGCGAGCACCGCCGGCGCGGCATCTACCGTGTACTCGCCACCGCGACGGTCTGCGCGCGAGTGGCAGCTACCCGTCGGCCTCCGTCCAGGCGCTTGTTGAGGACGAGGCGAACACCGTTCACTGGAGCCGCGCATTTGTGGCGATCGGCGTAAGCCACCCGCGGGCCATCGCCACCCTTGATGAGCTGCTCTTCAAACGGCGAGGCCGCGAGTCCCGCGCCCGGCACGCGATTGCAGGAGTTGCTCGGTGGCGGATTTCACGCATCGGTCGACGCCACGGCGCTGGCAAGCGGTTCCGCGAACTTTGATCTGGCGCTCGAATTCAAGGGCCTCGGCCCTGTGCGCTTCGCCCCACTGGGGGCGATTACCACGACCATCGCTCGCTCGAGCTGGCCGCATCCGAGCTTCCTCGGCCAGGCCCTACCGAGAGAGTACAGCGCCGACGCCTCGGGCTTCGAGGCGCGTTGGGAGATCCAGCAACTCGCCAGGAGCTATCCGCAGGCGTGCTTCGCCCATCTGGAGAATCCCGGCCTGCACGAGTTTATGGCCGGGGTTACGCTGTTCGAGCCGGTCTCGGTGTACACCCGCGTCTCCCGCTCCGTGAAGTACGGGCTGTTGTTTGTGTTGAGTACCTTCGTTGTGTTGCTCGCCCTCGAGCTCATGCTCGGGCGGCTGCTGCACGTCGCGCAGTGCGCGCTGGTCGGCGGCTCCTTGACGATGTTCTTTCTGGTGTTCTGTCGCTCGCCGAGACCATTGGCTTTGCCTTCGCCTATCTGCTCGCCACCGCCACCACCGTGATGATGACCGCGACCTACGCTGGCGCGGCGCTCGCCTCAAAGCGTCTTGGAGGAGGCCTCGGCGCGCTATTGTCGATCGCCTACGCGCTCTTGTACGGTCTGCTGTAGCTGGAGGATTTCGCGCTGCTGATGGGCACCGTAGTCCTGCTGGTGGCCCTCGGCTTGCTGATGGTGCTCACGCGCGGCTTGTCGCGAGACTGAGGGGCGGACGAAAGCGCCCGCCGCTTCGGCAGCCTTGCGGAAGGCGCATTGGTGACCGCGCGCATCGTGGGCATCCGCTGATCTTGTCCAAAGTCGGCACTCTGTGAATCATTCTCGAGGGTGGGTGTGCGGAATGGTGAATGTGCTGTGCAGGCAGTGGCAGGTGTAGGGCGATGACGAACGCTGACGCGCCAACGCGCTTGTTCATCTACGGCACCCTGGCGCCCGGGCGAGCGAATCATTACGTCGTGCACGATCTCGGCGGCACTTGGCAAGCCGCTAACCTGCGAGGAGATCTTGTCGACGAGGGGTGGGGTGCTGGCATGGGCTATCCTGCGATCGTCCCGCGCGAGGATGGCCCATCCGTCGAAGGGTTCGTGCTGTCCGCGCCCGCACTCGCCGCCCACTGGCCACGGCTCGATGCCTTCGAGGGTGAGGGCTACGAGCGCGTCGTGGTAACGGTCACGCTCGACACCGGTGAGCGAGTGGATGCGCAGGTCTATGCGCTGCGCAAGCGTTGAGCCTGACTGACTACTCCCTTGTCGTTGAGATGATTCCTAAGGGGAAGCGAATAGTATTATTCGCTTCGGGCGAACCGTTACGTACGAACGACTATCTCTCGCTGCTGGAGGGAGACGTACCATTCGCCGATTGGTACACCGCTCAGCTGCGCCGATTGAGCAGCACCGCTGTGTTCTGGGAGCACCCGGTAATGCGTCTAGATGCGGCGGCGACTGCGGCGGAGTTCGTACTGCTCGACGCGCCGGCGCTCGCCGGGGTTCAGCCCGATCACGCGGCTTTCGCTGAGCACTTGTCGGCCGAGACGGCTCTGGTGCGGGTATTTGACTCGCTCGGTAGAGATGCGCGGCTCATCGCACCGGTCCCCTCGAGCGACAAAGCTGACTTCGCGCACCTGGCGGTGTTTCTGCGACAGGCGTCGCTGGCGCAGACTCGCGCCCTGTGGTCAGCGGTGGCTTGTGCGACGAAGGTGGCGCTGCGCCGGCATCCGGTCTGGCTCAGCACATCTGGGCTCGGCGTACCCTGGCTGCACGTGCGCGTAGATCGTCAACCGAAGTACTACCAGCACCGGCCGTACGTGTCTGGAGACCCTTCTCTGACCCCTCCACCGCCTAGGTGACGGCGAGTTGCTGCGAGCCTTTAGCGGGTCGGTCAGTGCTGGCGCAGTGACTCAGCGAGGGCAAGCAAGGCGTGTACGAATTCCCCTCTGGTTGGCGACGAAGTATCTGTTGCAAGCGATCCCAACAATAAAACGAATGTCATTGTAAATAAGAATCAGTCTTGTTACGGTGCGCGCGCTTCGGCTATTCGACGCATCACACAGGATAGAATTGATGATCAAAAATTTAGCCGCTCCCCTGGTTTTGGTGAGCGTACTTGCCCTTGGGGGCTGCGAGGGAGACGACGGCATTGCGGGCCCGGCGGGCCCTGCCGGTCCCGCTGGCGCGGACGGTGCCGACGGCGCTGCTGGACCGCCGGGGCCGGCGGGAGACGCCGTTAGCGGGGCGAGCCTGCAAATCGTGGGCGACACCGTGACCGCAGCTGCCAACGACCTGCGGGGCATCAGCTATGCCCAGGTCGCGCCAAACGCCAACAAGATCTATGCGTCTGGTCATGTGGGTACGACGGACGACACGCGCCAGATCGTCATCGCGCGTTTTTTCGCGGATGGCACGCCGGACGCCAGCTTCGGTGGCGATGGCTTTGTAGAGCTCGAGGCTACCGCCACGGAGGGTAGCGGCGACGAGAACTCCTACGGCGTGGTCGAGCTGCAAAATGGCGATGTCGTTGCGACCGTCAACGCACTCGACGCGGACGGTGGGCAGTCCGTTTACCTCTTCCGCCTCGATGCCGACGGCAATCAGGTGGCTGGTTGGGGCGACGCGCAGGGCAAGGCCGAGGTGGTGTTCGGCTGGGCCAACGCCGACAACGGTGACTTTCCTGGTGCGCCCGCTACGTTCCCCGCGGATATCGCCTGGGACATTCAGGTTGATCGCAGTGTCATCACCAACCGCGTTGTGGTCTTCGGCCAAGGCGCCGCTACCGATGGTGTGCGCACGGACCGCGATCGCTACGTTGCCCGTCTCGATATCACGGACACGGGGGCAGAAGCCGATCCCACCTTCAACGGTGGGGTCGCCTATACCTACAATGCGACGGGTGTGCTCAACGACAACCAGCGCCGCGGCACGATCGAGGCGGATGGCAAGATCGTCGCTTCTGGCTACACGGATCTCGGTGGTGTTCTCGATAACCACATCTTCCTGATTCGCCTAGATGTCGACGGTAGCCTCGATGAAACGTTTGGTGGATTCAGTGACGAGGCGACCATTCCTGCCACGCCGGGTATCGCCGTGTTCAATCCGTTCAAGGCGGACGTGGGCTACGCTGAGGCCTACGCATCCGGCTTTCAGCAGGGAACCTCCTCCTACGTCGTTGCCGGCTACGGCGAAGCCACGGCGCGAGATTCGATGACCGGCTCATCGCTAGGCTACGCGACGTCGATTGCCCAGGACGTGGTGGTGTTCCGCGTCTCAAGCGGCTCTGCAACCGCGATCGATATGGGCTACGGCAACATGGGTACGGTGGCAATCCAGAGTGAGAGCCAGGGGTATCCGACGAACGAAGACCGCGGTCGCCACATCGTGGTGCTTCCGGATGATCGCGCTATCGTCGCGGGCCGCTATGGCGGTAACCCAGCTGCTTTCATCCTGACCGCCGACGGCGTGCCTGACACACGGGTTTTCGGTGATGGAGTCATCGAGTTGCCCAATGACGTGGTGACCAGTCAGTTCTTCGGCCTGGCGCTGTCGCCGGACGGCACCCGCGTCGCCTTGTCCACGAACACGGATGATGCGGGCGCCCGCGTCGTGGTGATCAAGGTCGCCTCGGACTGAGCGTCCGACGCGCATCTGTAGCCCCGGGTTTCCCAAAGCGGGAGCCCGGGGCAGTGTGTTTTGTGTCTGCTGGAGAGATTTCCATGTCGTCTGAACGGGTGTTTCCTAGGGTTGAGCGCCTAGGGTTTGCTTCGCGCTACGCCGGACCGCTAGCCGTGACCCTGATTCTGGCTGCCTGCGGTGGTGGTGGCGGCAACGGTGGTGGCGGCATTGCGCAACCTCCCGATCCGGAGCCGGCGCCGGACAACGATCCGCCGCCAGAAACTGGCGACGATGCGCGCCGCGCGGTCCTCTCCGACATAGGCACGGCCATCATCGTGCCGGCGCTTGAAGACTTCGACATGGTGGCGATGGGACTGCAGACGGCTGCCGCCGCTGTCGCGGCAACCCCCAGCGAAGTGCCCACGAGCGACGCCGCGAAGGCCGCGTGGAACACGGCAATGACCTCTTGGCAGCGCGCCGAAGTGCTGCAGGTGGGACCGGCTGGGCGCTCCACCAATCCCGACGCCGTGGCCGGTGGGCAGGACTTGCGCGACTCTATCTACTCATGGCCCTTTACGCTGGACACGTGCGCACTGGAAGCGGCAGCGGCAAACGGGGACGCCGTGGACGGCACCACACCGATAAACATCACCGGTCTAGGCGCAATCGAGCATTTGTTGTTTACGGACGCGCCGGATCCGGCTTGTGCTTCTCAGCCCGACGCAGCGGCACGAGCAGCCCATCTGAGCAGGCTAGCGGATCGCATCGCCTTGCTAGCCACTAGTCTTCTCGAGCGCTGGGATCCTGCTGCCGATGACTTCCTCGAGCAATGGACTACGGCTGGTCTCGATTCTAGCGTGATCTACGGCCGCCCTCAGGACGCACTCGACGCGCTCTCCATCGCCCTCTTCTACGTGGAGAAGCAAACCAAAGATCGAAAGGTGGCGCTGCCGACTGGCCTTCCCGTGACAGACTTGAACTGCGCTGATCCCGTCGCCTGCCCCGAGTTCCTTGAGTCGCGCCTGTCGCGGCGAACGGGTGAGAATCTCATCGCCAACTTCCAGGCTTTTCGAGATCTGTTTACCGGGGTCGACGGCGCTATGGGGGTCAACGATCTGTTGATTGGAATCGATCGCCAGGATCTCGCCGATCAGATTGTTGTCCAAGTCGATGACGTGTTGGCACTGCTCGCGCAGATCGAAGCCGACACGGGGTTTGATGCGGCGGTCGAGGCGATTACCGACAACGACGAGTGTGTGAACGCCTTCTCGTCCTCTTCGGGGTTGCCACCGTGTGCACTTCTCGGCGTGATGAAGAGCGCGTTGGACACGTTCCGCGGTCCGATCGTTAGCGCCCTTGGGCTCGCCATTCCATCGGCGGCCGCGGGCGACAACGACTAAACGACATCCACGCACAGGTGAGTATCGTCGCATCCGGCAGTGCGCACACCGTGTTAGCGGACTCGCTGTCCGATCGATTGCTGCGTGAATTGGCGGCGCCGCGAGATATCGCAGCCCTTGCCGTCTTTCGCATACTGATCGGTGGGCTGATGTGCGCCGGCGCTTTGCGCTTTGTGCGCAATGGATGGATCGAGCGCCTCTACGTCGAGCCTGAGTTTCACTTTAAGTATTGGGGATTTTCCTGGGTTCAGGTGCCCAGCGAGTTCGGACTTTACCTGCTCTACTGTGGAATCGCTCTGGCGGCGATCTGCGTCGCCATCGGGCTTTTCTATCGCGTGGCTATCATCACGTTTTGGTGCCTGTTCACTTACGCGGAGCTGATGGATGTTACCACCTATCTAAATCACTACTACTTTATCAGCGTGCTCACGCTGATTATGTGTTTTCTCTCGCCGCATCGGGCCTGGTCTGTGGACGCCTGGCGGCGCCCGGCGCTGCGCAGCCAAACGCTGCCTGCGTGGCAGACCCATTGGGTACGTTTCCAAGTAGGCTTGCTTTACTTCTACGCGGGATGGGCAAAGTTCGAGATCGATTGGTTGTTGCATGCGCAACCCTTGAACATCTGGTTGCCGCCGCACAGCGGGCTGCCCTTACTCGGTCCTCTCTTAGAGCAGACCTGGGTGCACTTTGCCTTCTCGTGGTTTGCGTTTCTGTTCGACACGCTGATCATCGGTTTCATGCTGTGGCGGCCGGCGAGGCCCTATGCGTTTTTGGTGATTCTCGTATTCCATTACTTCACGCACGTCTTCTTCAACATAGGTCTCTTTCCCTTCATCATGGTGTTTTCCGTGCTCATCTTCTTTGAGGCGGATTGGCCACGGAAGCTCGCCCGCTTGCTACGCGTACCGCTCGCGGCGCGTGCCGCGGTTACTCCCGCTAACGCCCCGCGCCGCTGGAGTCTCGGGCGCGCGTTGGCGACGCTCGCCGTGGTGTTGTTCTGCGCCCTTCAGTTCCTGATGCCGCTGCGCCATTGGTATTACCCCGGCACCGTGCTCTGGCACGAGCAGGGGATGCGCTTCTCATGGCGCGTGATGTTGCGGGAGAAGTCCGGCAGCCTGGAGTACCGCGTGGCGCTGACGCGCCACGATGGGACGCGCCGCACGGTCATCGTCTCTCCCCATCGCTACCTTACGGAGGAGCAGTACCGTGAGATGGCCGGGCAGCCCGACCTTATCTTGCAGCTGGCACACCACATACGTGACGACTACCTCGCCGAGGGCTTCGCCACCGTGGAGGTGTATGCGCAGTCCTTCGTCTCGTTGAACGGTCGGCTGGCGCATCGGATGATCGACCCCGCCGTCGACCTGGCCAGTACCGAGTTCGGTTTGGCGCGCGCCGGGTGGATCACCTCGGCGCCGCCGGAACCTCCGCCCCTGCAAAGACCTTTGCGACTGGACAGAAAATGAACATCTCCAATGCCCATCGCAGCGCGCTACTTGCCGCGCTGTTCCTAGGCAATGGCCTAGGTGCGAACGCGCAGGCGCCATCGGCGACTGCGGTTGATCATGAGATCGATGAGATTGTGGTGCGCGGCGTGTTCGTCGAGGCAGATCGGGTGACCGGGTCTGCCCACCGTGTCGACGCCCAGACCCTAGAGTTGTACGAGTACAACGATATCAGTCGAGTGTTGAACTTCGTGCCCGGCGTGTACGTGCGTGAGGAAGATGGCGTGGGCCTGCGCCCCAACATAGGCCTTCGTGGGGGCAGCGCGGACCGCAGCCAAAAGGTGATGTTGATGGAGGACGGCGTGCCTCTGTCACCTGCGCCGTACTCGGCGCCAGCTGCTTACTACTTTCCTCTGACCACGCGCATGGTGGGCGTTGAAGTGATCAAAGGTCCGGCCTCGATCCAGCATGGTCCGCAGACCATCGGGGGTGCGATCAACCTCGTATCGGCACCGATCCCGGACGCTACCGAGACGATGCTGCAACTCTCAGGCGGTAACTTCGGCCATCGCCTGGCCCACGGGCGCGCCGGGACCCAGTTCGACAAAGTGGGGCTATTGGGTGAGTTCGTGCACCTTGGCAGCGACGGCTTCAAGGACATCGACGGCGGAGGCGATGCCGGCTTTGAGAAGAACGAACTACTGCTGAAGTCATCCTTCGCCATTGGGCGGGGCGAGCTCGAACTGCGGTTGAGCTATGCCAATGAGGTGTCGAACGAGACCTACCTAGGATTGACCGAGGCGGATCTGCGCGAAGACCCCTTCCGTCGCTACCGTGCTAGCGTGCTCGATCGGATGGAGTGGGATTGGGCGGCAGGCCGTATTGACTGGCGTCACCCCCTTCTCGGCGGTCAGCTCAACGTGACCGGCTACTACCAGTACTTCGATCGCGCCTGGCGTAAGTTCAACAACTTCAACGGCGCGGACATCCGCGAGGTGCTCGCCAATCCGCAGACCCCCTTCAACCAGCTATTTGTCTCCATCCTCGACGGTGCTGACACCGATGGAGTGAGCGGATCGCCCGACGACATCCGTGTTGGCACCAACGATCGCAACTTCTACTCGACGGGTTTGCAGAGCGGGCTTCAGTGGTTCTTTGGTCGCCGCGCGACACACGCCCTCGAGATGGGCCTTCGCGTGCATGCCGATCGGGTTCGTCGCCTGCACGATGAGTTCGGCTTCGAGCAGATCGATAGGGAGCTACTCGAGAACGATCAGCCCCGTGACATCGTCACGGACAACACCGGTCAGACCCAAGCCCTTTCGCTCTGGATTCGCGATGAGATCAACGTTGGGCGCTGGCGGGTGGTGCCGGGTTTGCGCATCGAAGCGATCAGCAATACTTTCACCGACCGCCTCGCCGGGGGCGAGCAGGACAACGAGTACCTGGTGGCCTTGCCCGGTTTGGGTGCAGCCTTCGACGTGACCGATGGCCTTATGATGTTGGTTGGCGTGCATAGGGGATTTTCTCCCGCAACGCCCTCCTTGACCGAAGACATCGAGCCGGAGGACTCTTGGAACTACGAGGCTGGGGCACGATGGCGCGGGCCTCTTGGCAAGGTGGAAGTCATCGGTTTCTTTAACGACTACAATAACCTTACGGCCATCTGTACCATCTCCGCGGGGTGCCTGCCGGAGGAGATCGGTACGCAGACGAATGCTGGGGAGGTGAGGACCTTCGGGGTAGAGGCCGGCTGGAGCAAATCCTTTCGGGTCTCCTCAGGCTTAAGTGTTCCCTTCGCCGCCAGCTACACCTACACCAACGCAGAGTTTCGTGAAGAGTTCCAGTCGTCCAACCCGCAGTTCGGCAGTGTGGAGCCGGGCTTCAACTTGCCCTACGTACCGCCGCACCGTGCCAACGTCAACGCTGGAGTGGAAGGTGCGAACTGGGGGTTGCAGCTCTCGTTCGCCTACATCTCGCGGATGCGAGACCAGGCGGGCATGGGGCCGATCCCACCGGATGAAGGGTCTGATGAGACGACCTACGTGGATCTCGCGGCCTACTACGAAGTGAGTAAGCGCTTCAGGCTGGCGGGACGTGTCGACAACGTGACGGACGAGGTGTACGTAGTGTCGCGTCGACCGTTCGGTGCGCGCCCGGGCCGACCTCGCATGTTCCAACTCAGTGCAACCTATCGCTATTGATCGGCATAGTTTCGGTGCACGCCCAGTCGCGGGGGCGGGGCCGAGACCTGGGGAGCCCTGGCCACAAGAGGGGGAAGCGTGGCTGATCTACGACGGCCACTGTCCCTTCTGCGCGCGGTACACGCGCTACCTGCGCTTGCGGGATACGGTTGGCAGCGTGCGCCTGCTTGACGCCCGGTGCGAGGAAGAGGTGGTGGCGATGGTCAGGGCACGTCACCTGGACTTGGATGAGGGCATGGTGCTGCTGCTGCACGATCAGTGCTATCACGGCGCGGACTGCCTGAACGCCCTGGCGCTATTGAGTTCCCGCGTTGGGTGGTTCAACCGTCTCAACCACGCGCTGTTCCGACATCCTCGACTGGCGCGTGTGGCCTATCCGGCGCTGCGTGCCGGGCGGAACGTCATCCTACGCATACTGGGTCGTCGGCCGATCGATGCCCCATGAGGGTCTAGCCGAAGGCAAGGCCGATGGCCATGGATGTCCTATCGGCGCCGACCGACGGCTCCTCGCACGCCTGCGCGAGCCTGTGTTCGGTGTGCGGGCCCACCATCGCTACCGCGAGAAGAATGCCCACGAGAAGCGTCAGCAATTTGATGGACATGGGGGCTCGGTGTGCCGGGGCCACGGGAATACTCCTTCCGCTTACGTCGGTGCCAACGGGCACGGGCGGGGCGCACGAAGGCGCCTCGATTCGTCGTCTTGCCCCCATTGCGACAGCGCGGCCCAGTTTCCCTCGCTGCGCCTGCGCTTTCTCTACGCGTGTAATGATCGGCTCTGGTCGAGGACTACCCGGGTGACATTCCGCACATCGCGGTGGCGTGATCACTCACGAGGAGAAGGCCCATGCACGCATTACGCTACAACTTCAGTTCCCTCACCGCCCTGTTCGCTGGCGTCGATCCGCGGCGGGTGGCCCTCGCCGCCGGCGCCTTGGTGCTGCTGCTGCTGCTGTGGCGCAGGGTGCGCGACGGCTTGCTGATGGCCGTTGTCCTTGGTGCCGTCCTACTGGCCGGGCCGAGTGATGAGGAGGGCCCAGCGCCCGCCTCGCTTGAAGAGGATATCGCGACCCTCCCAGCCGTTATCTTGGCGTGAGCGCGGCGGCGTCCACACTGCCGGGCGCTGCGGGGGCGCCTCACGTCGTTGCGCGTGAGGAAGAGCCTGCGCCTAGGGTCGGGGCGACTGTGGCAGCAGTCGCCACCCCCTGCGCGCCGATCGCCCTCAACGAGGTGCTTGGCGAGTACGGGCCGATGCTCGCCCGCATCGCCGCCACCTACGAGGCCGATCCCATGCGTCGCGAGGAGCTGGTGCAGGAGATTGTGCTGGCCGTATGGCGATCATTGGAGCGCTTCGAGGGGCGATCCAGCGTGCGCACCTTCGTTGCTCGAATCGCCCACAATCGTGGCGTCAGCCACGTCGGCCGCGAGATCCGACGACCCCAAACCGTCGACGAGGGAGACGGTCCTGCGCACTCCGCCGCGGGGCCCGCCCAAGACCCCGTCCAGCAGGTGAACGCCGAGCAAACCTACGAGCGTCTGGTGTCAGCCGTAGGCCAACTGCCGCTCGGACCACGTCAGGTCGTCTCCCTCGCCCTGGAGGGCTTCGATCACCGTGAGATCGCGGACGCCTTGGGAATCTCCGTCAACAACGTGGGCGTGCGCCTGAATCGGGCGCGCCGCGCCCTCCGCGAGGAGTTGGAGTCATGAGCGGATCGCCGAACGATCGTGACGACCTAAGTGATCTGCAGGCGCTCTGGCAGACCCAGCCCAGCGCGGTCGCCGTGAATATCGAGCAGCTCCAGAGCACCTTGCGTCGGCGCCAGCGCATGACCCGACTGATGATGTGGGGCGATTGGGCGTGCACCGTGGCGGTGCTCGCGCTCATCGTCTGGGTGGCGTTGACGTCCCCAGCGCTAGCGCTGAAGTCGCTGGTATGGATGGGTTTCCTTGGCACCGCTGGAGTGCTCGCCCTGCTCGGTGGTATCCGCGTGCGCCGCCCCGTGTGGTCCGTGGCCGATGGGGTCGACGCGGATGCGCGCAGCCTTATCGACGCCTCGATTCGCCAGGCCCAGGCCAGCCTTGGAATCGTCCACATTGTTTACTGGACCGTGGGCGCTTGCTTCATCTTCATGGCGGGCTGGGCGGCTGTCGAGTTCTGGGGGGGCGATCCCCTGGGCGCGGATGATGTGAGGCGACGCTTGTACGCCTACGGCTTTGCCGTGGTCTACGGCGTTGCCTTTCTGGTGGGCGGCGCGGTGTTCGCCAGGCGCAAGCGTGCCGAGATCGCACGCTGGCAGGACTTGCGCGCGGCCCTCGCCGCCGACGGGTGACGTCGGCTTCTGACAACGGGTTCACAGGTCTCAGCGGGTGGCTAGGGTAGCGTCCGCCGCGTATCGGCGATTTGACGGAACATCGTCGATCCCTGTTGTCTTACCCACTTAGCCCAGCCGCGGGAGTGATCGCCGCATGTCAGACCTGTCCCTAGCGCGCCGGCGCTTCCTCGTTGGCTTTGCACTGTCTTTTTGCTGTGTGCTCGCTACCGCCGCGCACGCGAACTGGCATTCGCGCAGTGAAGGGGTCATGGGCACCAACATCGCGGTCCAGCTCTGGCACGAAGACGAGGCGGCAGCGGAGGAGGCCCTCGATGCGGTGATCCGGGAGATGCACCGAATCAACGCGTTGATGAGCACCTGGCAGGAGGACACGCAGCTGTCCGCCGTCAACCGTGACGCCGCGGATCGTCCGGTCAGCGTATCGCGTGAGCTTTTTGGTCTGATCGCCCGTGCGCTCGAATTCTCCGAGCTGACCCAAGGGGCCTTCGACATCACCTACGCGAGCGTCGGCTACCTCTACGACTACCGCAAAGGCATCAAGCCCGAGGCGAAAGCGGTGGTGCAGGCGCTGAAGGCCGTCGACTACCGTTTTGTGACCATGGACCCCCAGACCCACAGCATCCGCTTCCAGCGTGAGGGCGTGCGCATCGATCTCGGCGGCATCGCCAAGGGATACGCGGTGGAGCGGGGGAATGCGCTCCTACGCGCGCGAGGCATCGAGCACGCGATCGTCACCGCTGGCGGCGATAGCCGCATTCTCGGCGACCGCCGAGGAAGGCCATGGACCGTCGGTATTCGCAATCCGCGCACAGAGGGAACGGTGGTCACTCGCATTCCCTTGGTGGATGAGGCGATCTCTACCTCCGGTGACTACGAACGTTTCTTTGAGGTGGACGGCGTACGGCACCACCACATCCTCAGGCCCGGCACTGGCGAGTCGCCGCGTGAGGTGATGAGCGTGACCATCATCGGTCCGGACGCCACCACCACCGACGCCTTGTCGACGGGCGTTTTCGTGCTGGGGGTCAAAGATGGCCTGGCGTTGATCGACGCATTAGATCCCTACGAGACCGTAATCATCGACGCCAGAGGCCAGACTCACTACTCGAGCGGCTTGGTCGCGCCCGCTGCGAACGGCAACGCTGGCCCGTGAAGGCCCTCTCGGTATCCTGCCTCCCGTCAGGTTGCCTAGTGCTCTTGTTTGCCTCTGTCTGTCCGCTCGTGGCCGTGGGGCAGGGCGTGCCCGATGACTTGATCGCGCGTCTTGACTCCGTGCGCAAGGAGGAGCACGTACCTGCGATGGGGCTGGCGCTGGTGAGTACGCACGAGACCCTCCATGTAGGCGCCTACGGCGTGCGCGACCTCGAATCGCAGGTGCCGGTCGGGCCGGATACGGTCTTTCGCGTGGGCTCAATCACCAAGACCTTCACCTCCCTTGGGGCCCTAGTCCTGGCGGAGCGTGGGATGCTGCAGCTCGACGACCCGGTGACCGAACACCTCGACGGCCCCGCGCCCTTCGATAACCCCTGGGCGGACGAGGTGCCCGTACGCATCGCGCACCTGCTCGAGCACACGGCGGGGTTTCAGGATATGGTCGCGGACGAGTGGGCCGTGCGGGAGCCGATGAGCCTCGACCGGGCACTCGCCTTGCGTCCTGCCTCGCGCACGGCCCGCTGGCCACCCGGCACCCACTCCTCCTACTCCAACTCCGGCGCGGGGGTCGCTGCCAAGGTGTTCGAGGAGGTGAGCGGCCAGCCCTTCGAGCGCTTCATGCAGGAGGCTCTGTTCGCACCTATGGGCCTCACCAGTGCGACCCTTAGCCCGACGCCCGATACGCTCGCGCACCTGGCTAAGGGCTACGATCGCGACGGCCGCACACCGATGGTCTACTGGCACATGTTGTACCCCGCCTTCGGCGCCTTGAACCTGACGCCCAAGGACATGGTGCCCCTGCTGCAGCTGCTGATGGGTGAGGGTGTGGTAGAGGGTCGACGGCTACTGACGAGCGAGTCGATCACCCGCCTCGAATCCCCGCGCACCACTCTGGCCGCCAAGGCTGGTCTTACGGGCTGGGGCTACGGCCTCGGCAACTACGCTTGGGCGCGCAAAGGCGTCATCTGGCACGGCCACGGTGGCGATGCCGACGGCTACCTCGCCCACTACGGCTACAGCCGTGAGCTCGATCGGGGCTACTTCCTCGTCATCACCGCGTTCCGCAAGCAGTCCCTGCGGCGCCTGAGACGGGTGATCGAAGACGCCTTCGCGCCGGCCGCTACCTCGCCTCGGCCGAGCGTCCCGCCTGTCGCCAGGCTGGCGCCGAGCGACCTAGACGCCTACGCAGGCGAGTACCGCTCGGCCACGACGCGCTTCGCGGGCGCGCCGGTGAAGCGAATGGTGATCGAGCGGGAAGGCGGACGACTCCTGACCCGAATCGACGGCGGCTCCCCACGCCCTCTCTTGCCGCTGGGCGATCACACCTTTCGCCGCCCCTGGGAGCCGGCCGCCACCAGCGCATTCGTGCGCGATGACGAGGGCACCCTCTACCTACAAGGGGACATGGGCAACTTCCAGCGTGTGACCCCCTAAGCGCCTTTTGATGGCACTTTGTGAAGCCCGTCAGATAGGGGCTTGTAGTTGTGACCCGACACATTGAAGGTGAATCGACGCGTATGGGAGCGTAGCCAAGCCCGATGAGCGGCCTCCTGCGCCCCAGCTTCGGCGGTGGTGGACGCCCCCTCTCGTGGCCAAAGAATCATCTTTCGCGACCTGACGGGTGCCAAGCGTATGGGGACGGTATCGGGCGACCGGCGACAGTGGTGTCGGCGGACACTTATGAATGGGCGATCGTCGGGGGCAGCTCTGCTAATCGCTGCTGTTTGCCTGTTTGGCAGTCTGGCCAGCGCCCAGGAGCCGGGCGCCGGGGCCGACGCCGCCATCAGCCCGCCCGCTGCCGACGCGCCCCTCAAGGCGATCGACCAGGAAGTCCAGGACCTCAAGAGTGAGGTGCTGGCTCTCAACCGCGATCTGTTCATTCTCGAAGAAGAGTTGCTATTTCCCGCCAACACGCAAGTCACCGTCTTCCTCTCCTTCGACGTTGGCACCTACTTCGCCCTCGACGGCGTAGAACTCGAGGTGGATGGCAAGCAGGTGGCGAGTCATCTCTACACCCAACGCGAGGTCGATGCGCTCGTTCGCGGCGGCGTACAAAAGCTCTTCGTGGGCAACCTGCGCGCTGGCGAGCACGAGCTGGTCGCGCGTTTCACCGGTAAGGGGCCTCACGGGCGCGACTACCGACGCGGTACCACCCTCGAGTTCGAAAAGGGTCTAGGTACGCGCTATGTGGAGCTCCAGATTCACGACAGCGAGCGCAAGCAGCAGCCCGAGTTCGTGGCGCGGGTGTGGGAGTAGCTGTCGATGGGTCGAGGCTTAAGCGTCGCGTTGCTCGCCTGCGCGTTGATCGGCCTCGCCGACGACGCGGACGCGCGACGTAAGCGCTACGAACCTCGCGTGCGGGACCTCCACTACGGCGAGGTACTGTTCCACTTCTATCAGTACGATCACTTCGCCGCGATCACTCGCCTGCTCGCGGCGCGCGAACAGGAGCGCATCGCCCATCACAGCACCGAGGCGGAGCTGCTGCTCGGCGGCATGTTTGTCAGCTACGGCCAGCAGGAGGACGCGGAGCAGATCTTCCACAGTCTGCTAGCCCAAGACGACCGGGAGGAGGTGCGCGACCGGGCCTGGTTCTACCTCGCCAAGATCGCCTACCAGCGGGCCCAGCCTGACCGCGCCGCCCGCGCTCTCGAGGAGATCGGCGAGTCCCTGCCGCGCGACCTCGACGCCCAGCGCAAGCTGCTTGCCTCACGCCTTTACATGGACGCCGGGCAGTACGATCAGGCGGCCGCCCAGCTCGAACGTTGGAAGGGGTCGGACGAATACCTCGACTACGCGCGCTACAACCTCGGCGTCGCTCTCGTGCGCGGCGGTGATGTGCAGCGCGGCACGCGCTTCCTGCAGCGTATCGGCGCTGGCCGCGAGCAGCCAGACCGGGTGGGCTTCTTCGGCAGCCTTGGCTATCTCTTCACGCCTTGGCGCTTACTGAAGCGCGAGGGCGCGATCGATGTTGATCTCACCTACGAAGAACACCAGGCGCTCACGGACAAGGCCAACGTTGCCCTGGGCTTCGCGTTTCTGCAGGACGACCAACCGGACGAAGCCGCCCGGTACCTTGGCCGCGTGGAAGACGCCAGCCCCTGGAGCGCGCGGGCGCGCCTCGGTCTCGGTTGGGCCTACGCGGCGCAGGGGGAGTACGAGCAGGCCCTCGATCCTTGGCAGGCCCTAGAGGCGGGTGATCCCTTCGACCCTGCTGTGCAGGAAGCCTACCTGGCCGTGCCCTACGCCCTTGGCAAGCTCGAGAACTATCCCGCCGCGGTGGATCGCTACACGGCCGCGATCGGTTCCTTCAATGACGAGATGGCGCGCATCGACCGGGTCGCCTACGACGCGGCGGGCGGCGGCTTCCTCGGCGAGTTATTGGCCTCCGTCGAGGGCGATGATCTCGGCTGGTTCTGGCAGCTCGAGCGACTGCCGGACACCCCACAGACGCGCTATCTCTATCGCTTGTTGGCCGAGCACTCGTTTCAAGAGGCCCTCAAGAACTACCGAGATCTGCGCCTCCTGCGGCAGAACCTCGAGGGGTGGCGCGAGGGCGTCACGGCCTATCAGGACATGTTGGCCTCGCGGCGCACGCGTTTCGACGGTCGCGTCGAGTTGATGGGCGAAGCGCTCGCCAGCGGTCGCTTAGGGGCCCTCGACGAGCGCGCTGAGCGGGTCAGGGGACGGCTGGATCGCGTGCGCGAGCAAGCGGACGCGGCAGGATTGGTGAGCTCGGACGAGCAGGCAGTACAAGCACGCCTCGCCCGCGTGCGTCGCCGACTCGATACGCTGCCGGCGCACGCGGGACGCTATACTGAACAACTGGATGAGCTGCGCAACAAATACCGGGTCCTGAACGGGGTCCTGTCCTGGCAGCTGGAAGAGGAGTACGCCGCGCGCCTGTGGGACCGCACGAAAGCCGTGCACGAACTGGACGGCGCCCTGGCCGAAGCACATACGCGCACGGAGGCGCTGCTCGCCGCCCGCGAAGGGGCAGACGAGCGCCTGCAGCGATTTGCCGAACGCGTGGAGGCCATCGTGCCCCGCGTCGACGCACTCACCGCACGGATCGACGGGCTCATGGATGAACACGGCGATTACATCTACGCCTTGGCGACGCTCACGCTCGATCAGCGCCGAGCCCGCCTCGCCGCCTACCTTACGGAAGCCCAGTACGCGCTCGCGAGCGTCTACGACAGCGCTGCCCATGGAGACGGGCCGTAATGGCGGGTGACTCGCGACAACCGGGACGAAACGTCCTGCCAGCGGCGGTGGCTGGCGCGGTGCTCGCCGTCGCGCTGCCCGCGCAGAGCCAGGTGCTGTCTGATTTCCTCGACGCCGAGCGCGCGCGGGATAGCTACCACGCGTTCCTCGAGCTCGCGCCGGCCGATGACCCGCGCCGAGCCGACGCCCTGCGTCGCCTCGCCGATCTCGAGCTCGAGCGCGCCGAAGAGCTGCTCCTAGAGGAGGAGCGCTTGGACGCGGCCCAGGCTGCCTACGGTGAGGCGATCCGCCTCTACGCAGAGCTGGTCAATCGCTACCCCGATCGTCCCGAGGGCGACGTGGTGCTCTACCAGCTCGCCCGGGCGCACGATCAACGCGGCGAGCCGAATGACGCCGTGCTCGCCCTTTCGCGCCTGGTCACCGAACACCCCGACTCACCGCTGGTGGACGAGGCTTGGTTCCGCCAGGGCGAGGCGTACTTCCTGCGCCAGGATTTCGACCTGGCCGCGGATGCCTACGGCCAGGTGCTGGCTATCGGTGATCAGTCCGATTTCTTCGATCAGTCCCTCTACAAGCAGGGTTGGTCCCTGTTCCGTGAGGCGCGCTACGAGGACGGTACCGCTGCCTTCTGGCACCTCGCGGGGCGCATCCTTACATCCGATGACATCGCTTACAGCCAACGCGCCGAAGATGACATCTCCCGCGCCGAGCGCGAACTGCTGGACGATGCGATCCGCGCGATGAGCATCAGCTTCTCCTACCTCGACGGCGTCGACTCTCTGACGGCGTTCCTCGCCACGCAGGCAAATCCAGGCTTCGAACACCTCGTGTACGCAGGCCTCGGCGACCTCTACCTGGGGCAGGAGCGTTTCAACGATGCGGCGAGCACCTATGACGCTTTCTCGGTGGCCTACCCTGAGCACCGCGAGGCGCCGGTCCTGCAGCTGCGGGTGATCGACACCTTCGTCAATGCGGGTTTTGCCGACGAGGTCCTGGCAGCGAAGGAGGCCTTCGCCGAGCGCTACGCCCTCACGGCGCCGTTCTGGAGCCTGCACGCCCCCGCCGACTTGGAGGACGTGGTTGCGGCCCTCAAGGTGCACCTGACGGATCTGACCGAGTACTACCACGCGCGCGCCCAGGCAGGGGCTGAGGCCGGCACGGTCGATTCCGCTGCGGATTACGAGACGGCCACCTATTGGTACCGTCAGTGGCTCGCCTCCTTCCCCGCCGAGGTGGAGACGCCGGGCAAACGCTTCCTGCTTGCCGAACTGCTGTTCGAACAGGAGCGCTTTGCCGAGGCGACGGAAGAGTACGAGCGGACCGCCTACGAGTACGGCGACCACGAGCAGGCTGCCGAGGCCGGTTACGCGGCGCTGCTCGCTTACGACCGTGAAGCCGAGAGACTGGGTGATGGTGGGAGCCGCGACGGCTGGCGCCGCCAGGGCGTCGACAGCGCCCTGCGCTTCGCCGCAACCTTCCCGACCCACCCGCAATCGGTGCCCGTCCAGACGCGGGCGGCGGAAGACCTGTTCGCCTTCGGTGAGTACGCCGCGGCGAGCGAGGCAGCGGTCGTGGTGACGACCTGGGACCCGCCCGCCGAGCTGGCCCTCGCGCGTACCGCCTGGACCGTGGTCGGCTACGCCCAGTTCGAGCTGGCGGATTACCTGCGCGCTGAACAGGCCTATCAACAGGTGCTGGCCCTCGATCCTGCGCCGCAGGTGCGCGATGACATGACCGAGCGCCTGGCCGCGAGCGTCTACCGCCAGGGCGAGGCCCATCGTGATGCGGGCGACCTCGAGAGCGCCGTGGAGGACTTCCTGCGGGTTGCGCAGGTGGCGCCGAACTCCTCGATCACCGCCACCGCCGACTACGATGCCTCCGCCGCCCTGATTCAGCTCGAGCAGTGGGATCGGGCCGCCACCGCCCTGAACGACTTCCGCGCGCGCCACCCTGATCACGAGTACGGCGCCGATGTAACCCGCAAGCTGGCCACGGCGTATCTCGCCACGGGCGACGCTGCTGGCGCTGCGGTCGAGCTTGAACGGGTGGCACGGACGGACAGCGAACCCATGGACGTGCGCATCGACTCGGCGTGGAATGCTGCAAATCAGTACGAGCAATCGGCCAACCCAGCCAAGACGCTCGCCATGCTTGCCTTCCTGAGTGATCAGCTGCCCGTGAGCCTCGACGAACGCGTCGATGCCCAGGAGCGCACGGCCGCCACGCACCAGCGCCTCGGCAACGGTGCGGCGGAGCTCACGGCCTTGCGCCGCCTAGTGGACATCGATGCCGCGGCAGGCGCCAACCGTAGCGATCGCAGCCGCAGCGCCGCCGCCGGTGCGGCCCTCAAGCTCGCCGACGTGGAGCGCCAACGCTTCGAACGTCTGCAGCTGACCCTGCCGATCCAGGACAGCCTCACGGCCAAGCGCGGTGCGATGGAAAGCACGCTCGACGCCTACACCTTGGCGGCGGGCTATGGCATCGCCGGCGTCAGTACGGCGTCCGCGTACCGCATCGCGGATCTCTACCTTGGCCTCGGTCGCGCCCTGATGGACTCGGAGCGACCGCCGGAGCTGAGCGAACTGGAGTTGGAGCAATACGAGTTCCTGCTCGAAGAACAGGCCTTTCCCTTCGAGGAACAGGCGATCGAATTACATGAGGCCAATGCGCGTCGCACCGTGGACGGCGTGTTCGACGAATGGGTGCAGGCCAGCTTGGCACGCCTCGCCGAACTGGTGCCGGCGCGCTACGCCAAGGCAGAGAAGGGAGAGACCCTTGTCAGCTACATCGATTAAGCCTGCCCATCGAGTCGCGCGATCGAAGCGACCGGTGCCGACCCGCGCAGGCGCGCAGCTATTACTGCTACTTACTGGCGCACTCGTGCTGGCCGGCTGCTCTTCCGTGCCTTCCGATCGTAAGGCGAAGGGAGGCGAAGCAGGTGAGGCCGATGCGGTGGTAGTGTCGGCGCAGGTACAACGGGATTACGGCGCTGCCCTGGCGCTGCTCGAAGCGGGCGATTTCACCGGCGCCAGTGAGCGCCTCGAAGCGCTCATCGCGGCCCAGCCCACGCTGCTCGGCCCGCGCGTGAACCTCGGCATCGCGCTCTCCGGTGAGGGGGAGTTCGAGGCGGCAAAGAACGCCCTGCTCGGCGCCATCGAGCTGCGGCCGGACGCTGTTGAGGCCTGGAATCAGCTCGGTGTTGTCTATCGTCAGATGGGCCGCTTCCTCTCGGCGCGCGATGCCTACGAGAAGGCTATTGCAGCTGTGCCTGACTACGCGCTGGCGCACTTCAACGCCGCCGTGCTGCACGATATCTATCTGCACCAGCCCGCTGAGGCCCTGGTGCACTACGAACGCTATTTCGAACTCGCGGAAGAGCCGGACGATCGGGTGGAGGCGTGGATCGCCGACATGCGCAGGCAAGTGGAAGCCGAACAGCGAACGGCAGGAGTGGTCGATGAAGAATTCTAATCACCGAAGGCGCAGTCTGCTGGTCGTCGCCCTCGCCGGCGTGCTGACGGGCTTTGGCGCTTTCGCCCAGGAAGAGGAGGCGAGCGCGAGCGCGGCGGCCGATGCGCAGGAGCTGCCAGGGCCGGCGGTGGAGACCTCGCCAGCGCCCACCCGTATGCGTGCGACCCGCCGCGGCGGCCGGCAAGAGATCGAACTACAGACCACCTCCGTGAGCGGCAACCGGGAGTTGCCGCGCGTGATGGTGGTGGTGCCGTGGAAGTCCGCGGCACCCGCAGAACTCGGCGGACGACCGATCGTCAGCCTAGTGGAGGAGGCCCTGGCCCCCGTGGATCCGGAAGTATTTCGACGCGAACTCGAGTACTACGGCTTGCTTCACGGTGCGCCTAAGGATGACGCAGCACAATTGGCCAAGACGGCGACTAACCTGACTGAGGAATAAGTTAATGAACGCCTACAACGCGGTAGTCAGTTTCTTTCAAGACGGCGGGATGTTCATGTACCCGATCGTCATCGTCTTTGCGATTGGCCTCGCCATCGCCCTCGAGCGTTGGGTGGTGCTCTCCATGTCCGCTGTACGCAATCAGCAGGTCTGGAAGAAGGTCACGCCGCTGCTGAAGAGCGGCGACTACAACCAGGCGGTGATCGTGACCCGCCAGTCTAAGACCTCCGTCGGCAAGATCCTGTCCTACGGCTTCGATCGCCTGCGCAGCTCGCGCCGCCGCGACGACATCGAGCGCGCCATGGAGGAGAGCCTGATGGAGGAGGTGCCGCGCCTCGAGCAACGCACCCACTACCTGGCCACCTTCGCCAACGTGGCGACACTGCTCGGCCTGCTCGGCACCATCATCGGTCTGATCAAGGCCTTTACCGCGGTGGCCGCGGCCAACCCGGCGGAGAAGGCAGACCTCCTGTCCGCCAGTATCTCCGTGGCCATGAACACCACGGCCTTCGGTCTGATGGTGGCGATTCCGCTCCTGCTGATCCACACGGTGCTGCAGTCGAAGACCTCGCGCATCGTCGATTCGCTCGAGATGGCGGCGGTGAAGTTCCTGAACAACGTGAGCGAGCGCACGGCGCAGAAAGAGGCGGCCTAGGCCATGGCCATCGGTCGGCGCAAGTGGCGAGATCGGCACGCTCAGGAGACGGCAGAGCTCAACATCACGGCGTTTATGAACCTGATGGTGATCCTGGTGCCGTTCCTCCTGATCACTGCCGTGTTCTCACGCTTGGCCGTGATTGAGCTCAACCTTCCGGGTCCCGACGGTGCGGCTGCTCAGGCGGAGCCGGAAGAGACGCTCAATCTGGAGATCACGGTGCGCGCTAACTACCTGGAAGTGGGCGATCGCGACACGGGTCTGCTGAAGGCCTTTGCCAACACCGTGGATGGCAAGTACGACCTCGCGGCCCTCGCCGACTTCCTGAAGCAGGTGAAGGTGCGCTACCCCGACAAGACTGACGCTACGGTGCTGCTGGAGCCCGACATCGAGTACGACGTACTCGTGCAGGTGATGGACTCGGTGCGCGTGGAAGAAGTGGTGGAGAACGGCGCCAAGCAATTCGGTGAGCTGTTCCCCGAGATCGCCGTGGGCGATGCCGTACCTGCCTCGCCTGGCGTCGAAGCTGCCCTGACCGCTGACGCCGCGAGCGTCCTCGATGCGGGCGACTGACGCCTCTTAAGGAGCACTGATCGTGTCAACCAGATTCAATCGTCGCTTCAGTGGCGGGCGGCGCAACGCCAACGCGTCTGCGGCCGGCAAACTCAACCTCGTCTCACTGATGGACATCTTCACCATCCTGGTGTTCTTCCTGCTCGTGAACTCCAACGATTCACAGGAAGTGCCGTCCTCGAAGATCCTGGCGATGCCCGAATCGGTCGCCGAGGAGAAGCCCCGCGAAACGGTGGTGGTCATGGTCACGGGCGACCGCATCCTGGTTCAGGGGCAGCAGGTGGCGACGACCGAGGAAGCCGCTGCCGTAGAGGGCAACATCATCGCGCCCTTGCGCGAGGCCCTGGCCGCCGAACACGAGCGGCTGATCGCCGACGCGGGTCTGGCGGCCGACGAAGAGCCGCCGGCACACGAAGTCACCATCATGGGAGATAAGGGCACGCCCTTCCGCCTGTTGAAGAAGGTCATGGCGACGTGCACCGATGCGGACTACACGCGAGTCTCCTTGGCCGTCGTGCAGCGGGCGGGCAAGGACGAGCCGGCAGGAGGTGCCCAGTCATGAGCACTTACGTGCACAGCTACTACCGCGAGTACGACCTGCCGTGGAGCGTGCCCGAGGTTGACGCCAAGCGTCTGAACAAGTTCACGCTCCGGGTGCTCGCCGTCACCTTGGTGCTTGCGCTCATCGTGCCAATCCTGCCAACTCAGGATGCGGAGCAGGCGCGGCCGGAGGAGGTGCCTGAGCGTTTCGTGAAGCTCGTGATAGAACGCAAGAAGCCGCCGCCGCCACCGCCCGTGGTGCAGCCGGAACCAGCGCCTGAGCCTGAGCCGGTGGTGCAGGAGAAGCCGCCTGAGCCCGTGTCCGAGCCCGAGGTGAAGCCAACGCCTGAGCCCGTCCCGCCGCCGCCTGAAGTGAAGCCTCAGGAACGCGTTGCCGAGGCACGGGAGAAGGCCTCGCGTACGGGCGTCATGGCCTTCGCCGACCAGCTAGCAGACCTTCGCCAGCACTCGGCGGTGACTGTGGCGGCCAAGCCTCAGGCCCTATCGGATTCGGTAGCTGCTGCGGATCGCAGCGAGCGCTCGCTGGTGACCGCCGGGGCTGGCACGGCGAGTGGCGGGATTAACACTGCTGGCCTGAGTCGCAACACCGGAGGCACGCAGCTTACCGGTCGCCAGACCACCACGGTGGAGAGTGACGTCGCTGTCGCCCAGGTGGCGCGGGCTGCTGCGCAGGCTACAGGAGCGGTGGCCGTGACCCGCAGTCGGGAAGAGATCGAGATGGTGTTCGATCGAAACAAGGCAGCCATCTACGCCCTCTACCGACGTGCTTTGCGTCAGAATCCTGGTTTGCAGGGCAAGCTGGTGTTGCGCCTAACGATCGCGCCCTCCGGTCAGGTGGTCGCGTGTGAGGTGGTGTCGAGTGAGCTGAACTCACCGGAACTCGAAGCCAAGCTCGTGCGCCGCGTGCGCCTGTTCGACTTTGGCGCGAAGGACGTTTCAGAAGTCACCACGACCAAGCCGATCGAGTTCTTCCCCGCATAAAAATCTGCCGCATCTAGCGCGGCCCGAACACCGCACTGGGCAACCCCGGTGCGGTCTTACGTTATTCTGCGGCTGTTGGGCGTCACCCCCGCGCTCGTCGTACTCGACCGTCCATGGCAGATCCTTCTAAACAGCCGTTCAGGCTGTTTCCGCTGCTGCGCCTGATCGTAGCGCCCGACGCGGGTTTCTTTTACGTCGCCGCCATCTACGCGGTCGCCATTAGCCTGTTCACCTTGGCCGTTCCTATCTCGGTGCAGATCTTGATCGAGGCGGTGGCGAACACCACGGTGGTGCGGGCAGTCGTCGTGCTCTCCCTGGGCTTATTCGCGGTGCTCGCCTTGTCGGGGTTCCTGGTCGCTCTACAGGTGTGGGCGATGGAGGTGTTCGAGCGTCGCTTCTTTGCTCGCATGACCTCGGAGATTGCCCTACGCCTGGTCTACGCGGATCACGACGCGCTGCTCAATCGCAACCGCGACGACTTGATGAACCGCTTCTTCGAGATCATGAACCTGCAGAAGACCCTGCCCGCGATGGCCGTCGGCGGCACCACCTTGGTGCTGCAGACGCTAGTAGGCTACGTGGTGGTGTCCTTCTACCATCCGGTCTTCTTCGCCTTTAGCCTGGCCCACGCGCTGCTTGTCTACTTCGTTTGGCGAGTGGTAGACAACCAGGCCATCGCCAGCGCCGTCGACATCTCCTCAGCGAAGTTGGATATGGCGGACTGGCTGGAGTCCATCACCCGCAACAATCATTTTTTTAAGGCACGCCGTACGATTGACTACGCCCTCGAGCGAACGGAGCACCACGCTAACAAATATCTCGATCAGCACCGGCGTCATTTTCGCTACACCTTCACCCAAGTGATCGGTTTGCTCGGGCTCTACGCCCTCGCGAGTGCTGCGCTGCTCGGCATTGGAGGTTTTCTGGTCATCGCCGGCGAGCTGTCCCTCGGCCAGCTGGTGGCGGCGGAACTCATCCTTGGGGCGATCTTCGCCGGCCTGGCGGGGTTTCACTACTACCTCGAGCTCTACTATGACCTGTGCGCCGGCCTGCACAAGCTCTCCCAGTTCTACTCCCTGCCCTTGGAAGAGGCTGACCAGCCGCGCATCGATACGCTCGGCTCCAGCATTCGTTTGGTCGATGTCAGCCACAGCTATCGTGGGGTGATGTACTTTTTGGATGGGGAGTTTAGGGCAGGCAGTTGCACCTTGGTGGCATCGCGGAGCGGGGGTGCCGTGCACGTGATGCGCAACCTCCTGCAGCGCTTTCAGGAGCCTGAAAAGGGGCGCATCGAAGTTGGCGGACACGACATCCGCGATATCAATGTGCACGATCTGCGCGATCAGGTGCACTTCCTTAACGAAGACACGCTGATCGAAGGGTCGATCGCCGACAACCTTGCGATCGCCGGAGAACACGTCACCCGCGTCGCCATGCACGCGGAGCTCGAGCTGCTCGGTTTGAGCGATGCCCTCGATGAGCTTGTGGAGGGTTTGGAACTGCGCGTTGCCGCTGACGGCTACCCCCTCGTTTCCACCGAAGCGATGCGCGTGAAAGTTGTCCAAGCGCTGCTGATGCGACCGAGGGTGCTGGTGATCGCACCGCACTTCGATGCCCTACAGTGCGCGCACCGTCGCGCCATCGTGGCGCGCGCCCGGGAGCTTAGTATCACGTTGATCTTCCTATCCAACCGACGTGATTTGGACGCCTTCGATCGCTACGCCCTGCTCGACCCGCAGATCACTGGCGACGAGCCACGCACCTTCGAGACGCTCGCCGGTCTAATCAGCTTCGAGATTGAGCAGGGGATCTCCGATGTGACCGCTGGCGGTGAACTCGGCGCCCTGGCGCAGTCCAAGGAGGGAAGCCATGGTTGAGATCAGCGCACATCGATCCGGAGGGCGTCGAGGGGCAAGTCGCTTCCGTTTCGGCATGTTTGCTAATCCGGAGCATAGGCAGTACTTCGATAACTTTCAGAGCATTCGCTTGCCCAGCGTGGGGCTCGCGGTGGCCCTGTCAATCGTGCCCGCTATCGTCATGCTCGTGTTGTTCTTGCGCTTCACTCCGTGGGTGCAAACCTCCGTGGGCAGTGGCAGCGTTACGGCCCTCGACCCGGCGGATCGCTCCCAGGCCATCACGGCGCTTGCCGGCGGGCGCATCTCCCGCTGGTTCGTGCGCGATGGCAGCGTCGTCGAGGCGGGAGATCCCATCGTCGAGATCATCGACCTCGATCCCCAGTTCATCACGCGCTTAGAGCAGGAGCGCGCCGCGGCGGAGAATCGCTACCAAGCGTCTCGCTTAGCGGCGGAGACGGCCCGCCTCGATTACGATCGCAAGAAGCGCTTGTTCGATCAGGGGCTGGTGGCCCGCGTCGATTTCGAGGGGGCGGAGATCAAGTATCGGGAGGCGAGCGCCAAGGCGGAGTCTGATCGTGCCTCGCTCGCTGGCCTCGACATCAACCTGTCCCGCCAGTCTTTGCGCACGGTGTTGGCGCCGCGCGCGGGCACCATCGTCACCATCGAGGCGGGGGACAAGGCCACGCTCGTATCACCGGGGCAGACCATCGCCTCCTTCGTGCCGTCCGGTGTGCGTCTGGCGGCGGAGATCTACATTTCCGGCCTCGATGCGTCCATCGTGGAGCCAGGACGGCTGGTACGGCTTCGCTTCGAGGGATGGCCCTCGGTGCAATTCGGTGGCTGGCCCGAGGTGGCGATCGGTACCTTTGGCGGCATTGTCGCGTCGGTGGATCCGGTGGCCTCGGCTAACGGACGCTTTCGCGTGTTGGTTACGGAGGATCCCTCCGATCCGTGGCCCGAAGAGCGCTACCTGCGGCTCGGGGCCCGAGCCCAGGGCTGGATCCTGCTGAGTGAGGTGAAGCTCGGCTACGAGCTTTGGCGTCGCCTCAACAGCTTCCCGCCGCGGCCACCGGAGGCGCGAGGGGCTCCCGCGTCGATCGCGGCCCTGACTGAATGACCGTTCCTACGGGGCCTGCGTTGACCTGCTGGCTGCCGTCCCTGGTCTGCCTGCTCGCCGGGCCTACAGCCGCTCAGCAGTTGGATACGCAGGAGGCCTTGGGCCTAGCGGATGTGATCGCGCGTCCCGAGGCTCTTCAGGCCCTCGGTCCAATGGGCGGTCCGGAGGACTTAGGCACGGCGCCTGCGCTCGAAAGCGATGAGGTGCTGCGCTCTTCAATCGAGTCCTTTCCGAAAATTCTCGCTGCGGTGGAGAAAGCCGCCGCCGCGCGTGCAAAGGTGCTGTCCGCTCAAGGTGTTGCCTACGACAGTGAATGGCAGACCAAGTCCCTAAATTGGTTCAGTGGCTTCTACGAGGGGCTTACGGTCGACTCCAAGGTGGTGAAGCCCATTCGCGGCGACGCGATCGAATTCTCGGGCGGCTACCGTATCAGCGATGCGGACTTCCCCATCTACCAGGACGAGTACGTCACCAACGATTTGGGCGAGATCAACGTGGGTGTGGTGTTCGCCTTGCTCCAGGATCGCCAGTTTGGCCCTCGCCGCTTCGCCCTGCGCCAGGCAGATTTGGATCTGCGCCTTACGAATCTGGAGCTGCTGCGCACGCAGGTTCAGGTGCAGCACGGCGCCTTGCGCGCCTACTGGCGTTGGGTGGCGACGGGGCAGAAGCTGGTGGTGTACAGCGAGTTGCTGGATCTTGCCGTGCGCCGCGACGACGCTTTGCGGCGGCGCATTGCCGAAGGGGATCTGGCGGAGATCTTCCTCGTCGAGAACGCCCAGAATCTGTTCAAGCGCCAGTCGCTGGTGGTGCAAGCAGAGCGAGACTTCCGGGTTGCGGGCTTACAACTGAGCCTGTACTTGCGCGATGCAGATGGCGACACGACGGCACCACCCGGCGCCCGTCTACCCTTGGAGTTCCCCGCCGTGAGTCGCGCGATCATCGATGACCTTCCCACCGATCTGTTGCGCGCGATGGAGCAGCAGGTTTCGCTGGTCGCCGTGGATGCGCAGGTGGAGAAGGAGCGCAATCGCGTGGCTCTCGGCGAGAACGCCTTTAAGCCTCAGCTGGATCTGGAGGTGAAGCTAGCGCGAGACTTCGGTGCCGGTAGCGAGACCCGTCAGGGCAACGATGTGATCGTGAGCCTCGACGTAAAGTACCCGCTGCGTCGACGCAAGGCACAGGGGCAAATCGACGAAGCGCGGGCCAACATCCGGTCGCTGCAGCAGGAGCGTCGCCTGCTTGCCGACCAGCTCGACGCGCAAGTCTTGGGCATCGCTGAGCAGATCGTGGCGGACGTGCGCTTCGCCAGCATCACCTCAGTTCAGGTGGTTGCGGCCCAGCGTCTGGAAGAAGCGGAGCGGGTGAAGTTCAGCGAAGGGGCGAGCGATCTACTGGTGGTCAACCTGCGCGAGGAGCGCGCGGCTGATGCGCGTATCGCGGCGATCGACGCGCGCCTTGCCTACTTTCGAGCCCTCGCCGACTACTTCGCCGCCACCGCAGACTTCGGCGCCCTGGGAATCGGATCGGGTCTGCCGCGTTAGTCGGCGTCCTCCGGTCGGAACAGATCACCGGCGCAGTTGAGGTAGGCCGATCTCAGTGCCGCGGGCAGCGGTCGTTGCAAGGTCACCGACAGCGTAGGTTGATCCTCCAAGGCGATGCGCAGAGTGCCTCCGGAAAGGAACAGTCGTTGAAAAAGCAATGAGTTGTCCTCGATAGCCGTGCACCTGGATCGCGGTGAGGCGCCTGGTAGGTTGATCGGCGTCTCTAGGCGCATGGTGCTGCGCACTTCCAGGGCAGCCACGCCGGTTCTGGGCGTAGCCTGCAGAAGGTCGCGAGGCAGCGAACACCAAAGCACGCGCGTCTGCTCTCCCTCCCGTCGCTGGGTGAGTGAGGTGGTGATCAGCGGCTGGTCGTCGCGCAGCACGGTGATCTGTACCCCGCAGGCGGTGAGCTCACGCGACTCGGGCGCCAGTGCGATCACCGGCTCGTAGGCTACGGTGGTCTTGATCGGCTTACCCGGACCGTCCTGGGCGCTGGCGGCGGCCGCGAAGAGCAGGCCGAGCGCCACGGCGGCGAGCGATCGGGTGAGAGGGCTCATTCTTCCCCCTCCAACGCCTGGGCCTGTCGTTCAGCCTGCAGGTCGAGCTTGTCCAGCAGGCGCCACAGGGCGTCGATTTCTTGCTTGTTCAGGGCTTCCAACAGCCGATCCTCATGCCGTTGGGCGATGGGGCGGACCTGCTGGTAGACCCGGCGCCCGGAGGCCGTGAGGCTCAGCCAGGTGACGCGCCCGTCTTCACGGCTGGCCCGACGGCGCACGAAGCGGCGGTCCGCGAGCACGCGAACTGCGCGGGATATCGCCACCTTATCCATGCGCACGATAGGCTCGATATCCCTCGCCATGAGCTCCTCGTGCTCGGCGAGCACGGCCATGATGCGCCATTGGGGGATCGTGAGGCGGAAGCGGTCGGAGTACTCAGTGGCGATCAGGCCGCTGACACGGTTCGACAGCACGGACAGACGGTACGGCAAAAAATCCTGTAGGCGCAGGGTGTTGCGGTTTCCGTCGGCAGCTTTACGGGCACGTTTCTTCATCCTGCTATTTTAATTTCATTTGAAACAAAATACTATGAGGTCCTCACGAGGATGTCCCACGCCGCCGCAAGAATCGGGGTCGCGCAGCGCGCCGCGTTGGGGCGGACGGCGTCCTCATCGCCAGACACGCTCGAGGGAGATGCACCATGGCCACGGCGCAGAACGTTACCGAAAATCCGCTAGGGACTGACGGTTTCGAGTTCGTTGAGTTCACCAGTCCAGAGCCGGAAGCGCTCGCCAATCTGTTCGAGCGCATGGGCTTCGTCGCTGTCGGTAAGCATCGCCGCAAGGATGTGGTCCGCTACCGGCAAGGCGACATCAACTTCATTCTGAACCGCGAGCGCAGCGGTCAGCCGGCGGAGTTCGCCAACGTGCACGGCGCATCCGCCAACGCCATGGCATTTCGCGTGAAGGATGCGGCCTTCGCCTTCGCGGAGGCTCAGCGCCGCGGTGCGCAACCCGTGCAAGCGCCCGTTGGGCCGATGGAGCTGAACATTCCTGCCATCGCCGGTATCGGCGGACTGAACATCTACCTCGTAGATCGCTACGGTGCGCAGAGCATCTACGATGTCGATTTCGAACCTATCGAAGGCGCTGACCCCGCGGCCAGCGACATGGGACTCACGTACATCGACCACCTCACGCACAACGTGGATCGCGGTCAGATGGACAAGTGGGCGGAGTTCTACGAAGGCGTGTTCAACTTCCACGAGGCGCGTCACTTCGACATCAAGGGGCGTAAGACGGGGCTACTCAGCCGCGCCATGACTTCGCCCTGTGGGAAGATCCGCATCCCCTTGAACGAGAGCCAGGACGATAAGTCGCAGATTGCCGAGTTCTTGCGACGCTACAACGGTGAGGGTATCCAGCACATCGCCCTGGGAAGCCGTGATATCTATGCCAGCATTCCGGCCCTACGCGAGCGGGGTGTGCCCTTCCAGGATACGGTGGACGCCTACTACGAGTTGATCGATCGTCGCCTGCCGGACCACGGGGAAGATGTGGCGACGCTGCAAGCGCAGAAGATACTGATCGATGGCGGCGAGATGCAGGGCGGCGGCAAGCTACTGCAGATCTTCACCGAAGAGGTGATCGGTCCGGTCTTCTTTGAGATCATCCAGCGCAAGGGTAACCAGGGCTTTGGCGAGGGTAACTTCCAGGCCTTGTTCGAGTCCATCGAACTCGATCAGGAGCGCCGCGGCGTCATCTGAATCGCTCGCCGAGTTCGCTATTGGGTGCGCCACGCAAGCGCGCGTGGGGCGCTCATCGCTTCATTTTTTCGAGGAGTTCATTGATGAAGCTTGCTTCTCTCGCCAGCAAGGGGCGTGACGGCCAGCTGGTCGTGGTCAGCCGGGATCTTGGCCGCTGCGTCGCGGTGGACGAAATCGCCGCCACGATGCAGCAGGCCCTAGATCACTGGTCGATCGCTGAGCCGGCCCTGCGCGAGATCTACGACTTGCTCAACGGCGATCCCTCGCAGGGCATGCCTTTCGATCAGGCCCAGTGTGCGTCCCCGCTTCCGCGCGCCTACCAGTGGGCTGACGGTTCCGCTTACGTCAACCACGTGGAACTCGTGCGTAAGGCGCGAGGGGCCGAGATGCCCCAGAGTTTCTGGACCGACCCGCTCATGTACCAGGGCGGCTCCGACAGCTTTCTCGGGCCTCGCCAACCCATTGGCGTCGGTGATGAGTCCTGGGGGGTCGACATGGAGGCGGAGATCGCTGTGGTCACGGGCGATGTGCCCTACGGCGTGCCCGCGGCCCAGGCGGGTGCGCACGTTCGGCTGCTCATGCTGGTCAATGACGTAAGCCTGCGCGGACTCATCCCTGGCGAGCTTGCCAAGAGCTTCGGGTTCTTCCAGTCCAAGCCGTCCTCGGCCTTCTCGCCCGTTGCGGTGACGCCCGACGAGCTTGGTGATGCCTGGCGAGACAATAAGATCCATTTGCCACTGATCGTGCGTTTGAACGAAGCCTTGTTCGGCTGCGCCAACGCCGGCGTGGACATGACCTTCGACTTCGCCCAGCTGATCGCCCATGCCGCCAAGACCCGACCGCTCGGCGCGGGCACCATAATCGGGTCCGGAACCGTGTCCAATAAGCTGGACGGTGGCCCGGGCAAGCCCATCAGCGAGGGTGGTGTCGGCTACTCCTGCGTGGCCGAGGTCCGCATGGTCGAGACCATTCTCGAGGGGGCGGCGAAGACGCCGTTCCTACGCTTTGGTGATCGCGTGCAGATCGAGATGCGTGATGCCCAGGGTGCGGATATCTTTGGCCTGATCGATCAGATCGTTGAGCCGGTCGACGGCTGAGGCGAACTCGGTCGGCGCCGTCCGGCGTCGACCACCTGCGATCGACGATCGCTCATAAGGTTCGGTTGGCCTTGCAAGCACCGATAAGGCCGACATCCGTCGCGCTAGTACGTACTTTACCTGCGCCTTATGCGGGTGCGTTCACACCGACTGGCCCGCCGAACTCGCCGTTTGCCCGCCCTTGCTCGATGCGATTCGCAACAATTTGCTCACCGTGAAAACCGGCGCTACGTGCGCCATCAGAGCGAAGCAGGTAGATCGAGATGAGCAAGCAAGCATTGATCACGAGCGCAGTGGCGACGGCCATGTTGGCCGGCGGCGCCCTGGGCGCAATCCCGAACGGCAACGCGGCCACCGCCCCGACGATCGAGCCCCCTGTGAGTGCCCAGAAGACGGTTTGCGCGCGGTCTTACATCGTGCAGGCCGGTAGTGTGGCCATGGCGCGCGAACTGGTGCATACGGTGGGTGGGGAAATCACCGCGACGCTCGGCGTCATCAATGCGGTGGCCGCCACCCTGAACGCAGACCAGCACGCGCTGATCGCCGCCAACGCAGATGTACGCGTCTACGCCGATGCTGCCGCGGAGGTGAGTAGCCGTCGTCGCTCGTCACGTCGCAGCGGCTGGAGCGCCAGCCTGGCCTCGCTCTTCGGAAAGGCCCCCACGGACACCACAGCCGATGCGACGGGTGTTGTCGCGCCCACATCGGGCTCGGCGGGGGCTGTAGCTGTCGAGGCGGCACCGACCGACATGGCGCTGGGTGCGGCGAGCACTGCGGCCGACAGCAGCCCGACGGCCCCGCTCATGGAGACCGGTTTGTCGACCCTCGAGCTGTTTTTCGCGGGCATGGAGCGCTTCTTCTCCACGGCCGATACCTCCTACCCGCGCGCCATCGGGGCGATGGGCTTGCACACGCTCGGCTACACCGGGGAAGACGTTGGCGTGGCCGTTATCGACACCGGCTTCTGGGAGGAGCGCCAGGTGGATATGTGGGATCGCCTGGTGGTGCAGGTGGACACGACCCAGTCGCCGATCTACGAGAAGCGCGTGCACGAGTGGACCAACGGTGTCGATGACGCTAACGGCCACGGCACCCACGTCTCCTCCATCATCTCGAGCAGCTTTCAGGCGAGCAACGGCCGCTACGAAGGCGTCGCCCCCGGCGTGGACCTGATCTCCGTCCGGGCCTTCGGCGAGAATGGCGGTGGCAGCTACCAGGACGTCATCGAGGCCGTCGACTGGGTGGTGGCCCACAAAGACGAGTTCAACATTCGCGTGCTCAACCTGTCCTTTAGCGCAACGCCTCAGTCGCACTACTGGGACGACCCCCTGAATCAAGCCGTGATGGCGGCCTGGCAAGCAGGGATCGTCGTGGTCGCCTCGGCGGGTAACTCGGGGCCGGATGCGATGACCGTAGGCGTTCCGGGTAACGTGCCCTACGTGATCACTGTGGGGGCAGCGACAGATAACTTCACCTCGAACAACCCCGAGGATGATCGCCTCGCCTCATTCTCGGCCACGGGTCCCACCCACGAGGGCTTTGTGAAGCCCGACGTGCTAGCGCCCGGCGGCCATATCATGGGGTGGATGCCGTACAAGGGTTTCATCGCCAGCAACCATCCCGACTCGATGGCCATCAACCAGAAGCACTTCACCATGTCCGGCACGTCGCAGGCGGCTGCCGTGGTGAGCGGTGCGGTGGCGCTGATGCTGCAGGCCGATCCTTCCCTGTCACCCGACGAGGTCAAGTGCAAGCTCATGGCCAGTGCCCGTCCCGCCCTCGACGGGAAGGGGCAGCTTGCCTACAGCGTGTTCCAGCAAGGCTCAGGCTTCATCAACGCCGCCGGCGCCATCGCGAGCTCCGCGACCGACTGCGCGAACGTGGGCCTGGACATCGACGATGACCTCAAGGGCATCCGCCACTTCGGTGGGCCGGCCAACCTCGACGAGGACGGCAACTACTACATTATGGACATGGGGGCCTCTGAGCCCGGTCAGGCCATCGACAGCGACGGCTACACGTGGTCGCAGGGCTACACCTGGAGTCAAGGCTACACATGGTCGCAGGGCTACACCTGGAGTCAAGGCTACACGTGGTCGCAGGGCTACACCTGGAGTCAAGGCTACACGTGGTCGCAAGGCTATACCTGGAGCCAAGGCTATACCTGGAGTCAGTCCCTGCCTTGGGAGGGAGGTACGGGCGTCGACACCGCGACAACCGCCTCGGTGAACCACTGGGTGCCGCACGAATAAGGTCCTTCGGCCCTTGAGGCCGAAAGCTAACTGCCTATATTTCGAGGGGGCATCGCGCAACGCGGTGTCCCCTCATTTTTTGCTCCCTCGGACGACACAAGGCCATGTCATCCGCTAGCATCTCCCGGCGTTGCCTAGGTGTGCCCTTCAACTTCTCAGGGAGTCGTTTTCATGTCTCGCAATCACCTTCTCGGTGGCCTTGCCGCCGCCGGTCTCACCCTCCTCGTCGCCGACGCCCAAGCGCAGACCGGGTTCTACGTGGGCGGTGGCGTCGGCATCAGCGATCAGGAAGTCACCCTCGATGCGGTTGGCGAACTGACGCAAATCGCTTTAGACGATGGCCAGGAGTTCGCCTGGAAGGTGTTCGCCGGCATCAACCTCGACGTGCCCTTCATCAATTTAGGGGTCGAGGGTGGTTACGTGGATTTGGGGAGTCCACAGTCTGCTGTCCCCGGGGCTTCGCAGGCGAGCGTGGACAGCAGCGGCTTCGACGCCTTCGGCGTGGTGGCTGTGGACGTGGGACCCTTGTCCATCTTCGGCAAAGTCGGCCTGATCGCGTGGGATCTTGATGTCTCCACGACGCCTCCGGCGCTCGACGTCGGCGAGAGTGGCACCAACTTCGCAGGTGGCGTCGGCGCTCAGTTCCGGATCGGCAGACTGCAGCTGCGCGGCGAGTACGAGTACTTCGATATAAGCGAGGTGGACGATAGCTTCTTGCTGTCCACTAGCCTGCTCTGGAGCTTCTAGGGCAAGGGCGTTCGGGCGGTTTGTGCAGGCGCTGCGATTGAGGGAAGTGGGGGGGAGACCTTGCCTCGCAGCGACCTGCACGCCCCGAACAACCCTAACACTACTGCGCTGCGGCGCAACAATCAAACTAAAATCCTCGACTAGCTGATAGATCGCCTCAATCGGGCGGCAGAATTCTGGAGGTATTTGTCAATTAAGCTGGCCTTTCGTGCACCACTTCCCGACCTGCCGAATGCCCCAGCGAGCCGAGCTTGCGGGTGTCGTTGGTGGCTGGCGACGGGCTGAGGAGAGTTGGCGCGGAAGCGCCCAGGCGCCACTTGGGGCGCACGCCCCTAGCTTGAAAGGCTGGTGCGAGGGTGCGTCAAAAGAAGAAGGAGACGTACATCTGGAGCACGTTGGCGTCGAAGCGGTGCAGGGGTTCCTCACCGACGGCGCCTTCCTGAGTGATGTCTCGGTAATTGTCGTAGCGGAAGCTGAAGCGGTCGTAGTAGACGTTGAGCGAGCCCTTCTCGACAAACGCGAAACCGCCTCGCTTCTGGCCGAACTCCCAACTGGCGCCCACGCTGATGGCATGCGCCTGGTAGGTGGAGAGCTCCTTGTCGCGAGCCCTGAAGTTGAACTGATCCGCACGATCGAACAGGTCGCTGTAGAAGTCAGCGGCGCCCTGAGTGTAGTAGCGGTAGCCCAAGTCTAGCGTTAGGTTCCAGCGCTCCAGGGGGTGCGTGTAGCCGAAGTTTGTGGTATGAGCGAGGATGTTCCAGGTGTCGGTAAAGAACCGATACTCGCCGTATAGGGCAGCACGGTAGGGTAGGTAGTACTTCGCCCGTATCGCTGCCGCGTTGCTCGTGCGCGTGTCCGGATAGAGTTCCTGCTGGAAGCTGAAGCCGCTGCCCGCATCGGGGTTGCGAAAGCGCACCGACCGATAGGGGTTGTTCAAGAACCCTTCGTCGGTGATGGTCTCGTAGGAGAAACCGAGGATGGCGTTCTTCGTCAGCACCTGCGATAGGCCAAAGCTGTAGCCGTAGCGTCGCGTGTCCTCCGAGAAAACGTCATCGTTGCGCCGCATCACCGTGTCGTCGCCGTAGGTCAGGCCAAGGGAGATCGTCGTCAGATCGCCGAAGAAGTCCTGGGACACGCCGAAGTGGTAGTTGTTGGCGAGGTAGTCGTTTTCGTCGCTTCGCGTGTAGTTGAGGCTGATGAGGGTCTTGCCGGTCAGAAAGTCGATACCCGCGGAGGTTTGCACGCGCTCTTCTGTGTAGGCACTGCCCTGAGTGACGACATCCAAGGACGCGCTCGACAGGCTGTCGACGTAGTAGTTACCGCTAACGGAAACGTGTTGGCCGAAGCCCTTGCGCACGAGCACGGAGGGCCCGGTGACGTCCACGCCGTCACCGCTGTAGGCGTGGTACAGCACGTCCGCGCGGTCGTCGGGCAGGATCGCGCCGTTGGCGCTGAGTGCTGCGAGGGTAAGGCTCGCACAAGCCCAGGACCGTAGGCGCCTGGCGGCGGCCACACTCACGACAGTACTCTCCTTGCGCATAGTGAACACTCGGTGAATCGATCAGTTGCAGCCGCAGCCGCCGCCGGTGGCACCGGTGGCACCGCGGGCGCCCTCGCGCGACTCGTGTACGTGACCGATGTAAGCGCTGGCGACTGGTGCGCGGTCGAAGGACATTATCGGATCCGCTAGGTGATCGCGCTCGTAGGGCTCTACCCAAGGCTCAATGGCGGAGCAGGCGCCCAGGAGCAAGGCGAAGCAGGCTATGGTGGCGGTGCGCATCAGTCTCGTGATCATGTCGGGTTCCTCACCAGTAAGGGCGTGCTGCCTTCCCTAAGCCGCACGCGCAGCGTTCGTTGCCGGAGCCCTCGCGCTCACTCGCGGATTAGCGAGCGTACGAGGTCCTGGTAGGTGTTCTCATCACCGGGCTTGTAGCCTTTGTGCAGGTGGCGCACATTGCCGTCGCGGTCGACGAGAATCGTGCTCGGCATTGCCTTTACCTGATACATCTTCGTGAGCTGGTTGGTCGGATCGAGGAGGACGGGGAAGCTCACGCTCGTGTCGGCGAGCCAGCGCTTGGCATCGTCCACATCCTGCTCCACGTTGACCCCCAGGAGCTCAAAGCCGAGCGGGTTGTAGCGCTGGTAGAGCGCTTCGAGCAGCGGCATCTCCTGGCGGCACGGGCCGCACCAGGAGGCCCAGAAGTTGATCATCACCACCTGGCCGCGCAGCTCTGAGAGGCGCACGTTGTCGCCGCCGAGGCTCCTTAGGGTGAAATCCGGAGCCTGCTGGCCGTCGGAGGTGGACTTAGTGAGGCCACCGGCGCTGAATAGCAGGCCAAGGGTGAGCAGGGAGCTTGCGGCGAGGGTCTTCAGTTGCATGCGGATTCTCCTTGGCCATCCCTCAAAGGGGGACAGCGGCATCTACGAATGGATTAGAAAAACACCGTGAAGCCGCCGTGGGCTTCCAGGTTGGTGGTGGTCTCAGGCTCCCCTAGGATGTCTAGATCGAAGAGGTGTCCGCGCGCCGTCGCGTGCAGTGCCAGCCAATCCTTGACGTAGAAGCGATAGCCCAATCCTGCGCTGATCGTGAAGCGACTGTCGCCTGCGAACTCCGTGCTGCCGGCGCCAGCCGTCAGGTACAGCGATGAGTTGAAGGCGCGTTTCTTGCCCATGAAGACCTCGCCCGGCAGCAGGTTCAGGCCGAGCGAGAAGTTGTAGTAGGTAAGCTGGCGATCGTCGGGCAACAGCAACTCGGCGCCGCCGCTCAGCTCCTCAAAGCTCGTCAGTCCGGCCTCCGAGCGGCCGTAGCTCGCTTCGGCGTAGAAGGCCTGTGTCACGTGGTAGGCGGCGCGCACGCCGACCAGGGAATTGGTGCCGAAGTCTTCGATGCTCATGATGCCGCCGAAGACCCCGATCTCGAAGTTCTCGGTATCGATCTTTGCCTGGCGCACCTCACGGGTCTCGATGTCTGGCTCGAACACTAGCGTGAGCGTTTCCTCATCGCCGTCGTCGGCCTGCGCATCTTTGTCGCCGCCGCCGAAGATGGCGCAGCCGCTCAAGGCGAAGGCCAGCGTCAGGTTTAGAAGAAGAACGAGAAACCGAGTTTCCATTCAAAAATCTCCTCGTTCTCTTCGCGCTCGGTGAGTACGACGTAACCGTTGTACTCAGCTCGAGCCATGAAGCGACGGGTCAGGTAAGCGCGCACGCCGAAGGTGGCCGTGGCGACGGGGTCCGTGCGGTCCTCCACCTGCACCAAGGTGGCGTTTGGGGAGGTGCTGATCACGCCGGCGCCGATACCGAAGTATGGCGATGCGCGCCAGCGCGGGAAGAAGGTGTTCACCATCCGGGCCTGGCCGATCAGGCTGTTGGAGACCCGCCCGAGGGCCTGAGAGCCCTGCAATTCCAGCGCCAGGTTGGGGCTCAGGGCGAGGGCTCCGTAGCCCGTCAACACGTTAGCCCCGCCGAAGTCGCCCGTCATGAAGCCCATCTCGAGACGCCGATTGCCGAGCTCATCCAGACCCGCATCTTTGAGAATGACCTCATCGCCATTGGAGAGAATCGTACGCGCCAGGTCCTCACGTGAAACCCAACCCACGTAGTCTCGTACGGTTCGGATCTTGTACCAGTCCGTGCGGCGCTTCAGCACTTCGATAGGCTCACCACGGTCCGCGATCTGTGTCACGGGGTAGCCAGAGTGTGGGCCGGTTCGCAGTTCCAAATAGGGGTCAGCTACCGTGAGTTGCACAGGTGCCTTGCGTGCCCAGCCGGCAGTGCTAAACAGCACCAGGCATACGGTGATGACAGCGGTTAGCACACGTGACACGGCAGCCTCGTCAGTCCACGGGAGCGGCGAACGGGTTGTTATAGTACTGGGCGCCAACGTCTAACCACTCGCTGATGAGTCTCAGTTCTGCAGCGGAGAGATAGCCCTCGTGCACGCCGCCCGGTGCGAACACGGCAAAGAACCGCGTCGATGCATTGGCGCCATTCGCCGTTGCCGGGGGCGCCACGTTTTCTGTGGCGAAGATCGGCAGCCCCGTATCCGGGTCGATCCCCACCTGTATCTGGGCATCAACTAAAACCCCCGCCACGAGGTCCTGCACGGTGTCGCCAAACAGCAACTCCCGAAACGACTTGAACTGGTCCGCCTCCTGATCGGAAGGACCGTCGCCCAGATCAAGCTGCGCCGCCGGTACCTGCAGCACGCCGGCCGGATCCGCGGGGCTGTGACAGGCGATGCAGGTATTGTCCTGGATCACGGTCATGTCGACGTCGTCCAGGATCAGGCGTAGCACGCTCCAGATCGGGTGGATGTGCTCCTCGTAATTCACGGTGATGCGGCACGCCGCGCTCCAGGCTTGGACGCAGGCCTGGAGCGTTGGCGGCGGCGTCTCGAGATCCGCGTAGCTGAAGGTGAAACTCGCGTCGGCGGCGCGGCCGGCGGCGTCCTCGTCGGTCCACACGTCCTCGTAGACGACGTCGACACTCGGCCGCAGGGCGTTGCAGTTATCGATCGCGCAGCTGATTCGCGTGCGGGCCTCGGCCATGGTCTCGCCGAAGTCGGCGAAGATCTCGGGGTTCGTATTGGGGAAGGGCGCGGATGTGGTCAGTGCACCCTGGTTCGCAGGCGCGAAGGCGTCCATCCGACCGTGGCTAAAGGGGCTGTCCGGATCGTGGCAGCCGTTGCATTCCATGATCTCCCCGGCCTGCACGCTGAGCCAGGTGCGGTGGGCGCTACCCACCCGCTGTCCCTCGGCGTCGAGCAGGGACAGGGAGAAGGCGACGTCGGCGGGCACCATCACCCGCACGGAGCCGTCCGGCTCCACTGGCGCGTAGCCCAGAACCTCGCGAAAGCCCAGCCCCTGGTTGGGACCGAAGGCCGTGTTCGGGATCTCGAACACCTCTTCGTCGGGAATCGATACGGCTTTGGTCAAACGTACGAAGCGGACGGGCCGATCGGCCGCAGTGCTGAGCGCTGGGTCGGCGAGGGCGGCGATGTCGGCGGTCGCCTCGCCGTCGAAGTCGTAGACGCTGCGGATGTGGATCACGCCGACGCCCTCATCGGCGAAGGTCTGATCAAACTCCTCGCCCGCATCGCCCGGCAAGATGATCGTGGGCAAAGGCCGTGGCTGGGTCGCCACCACGTCTGTGTACATCACGCCTTCTTCGGGCTGCAGGATCGGCAGCTGCGTATCCGTCTCAAGGTCGTATAACCACACGCCGTAAAGGGGGGGCGCTGGCACCGCGTTTGGGTTCTCGAGGTCCGTCGTCGTGCATGGGCCGATGCGCGATTCGCCCGTGTCTGGATCGGTGATCGTCAGACGGCACTGACTCCAGGTCACGAGCAGGCGGTTGGTGCCATCGAAGAGGGGGAAGACGCTCGAGTAGCGCCCCCCGGGCGATGGGTCCTGCTCCGTGTCGACCACATTGATCGTGGCCGGCACCTGGGCGGGGCCGCTGAGCACGCCGAGGTTCTGCGCCAGAGGCTGCGTGTTCTCCACGTAGTTGGCGACGTCGATGAGCTGTAGATCGCCCCCGTAGTTGTTGGTCACGAAGGGGCGGACCAGGGAGATGATGCGCCCGTCCGGCATCTCCTGGGGCTCTAAGAAGTGGATCTCGCTCTCGTTGGTGCCTGTCATGTGGCTCTCGGCACCGTAGAGCAACTCGATGCCGCTGCCGTCGGGCCGCATCTTGTATAGATGGATGCCCTCGGCGCCGCCGTTGCTGTTGTCCCACCGGCTGAAGACCACCTCGCCGGATTGCAGGATGCTCGGATCTTGATCGTGACTCTGGTTGTAGGTCACCTGGGTCAGGTTGGCGCCGTTGGCGTCGATGGTGTGCAGCACAAAGGCGGGCTCGTTGCCGTCCTCATCGAGGGCCTGGAACTGCGGCTTGCCCTCGTCCAGGAGCACCGCGCTTGAGCGACGCTGGCGCGTAGAGCTGAAGATGATGCGTCCGTCTGGCAGGTAGGCGGGCGAGATGTCGTGCCCCAGCTGTGCCGTGAGATCGGAGGAAATCACCCTCGAAAGGGTGTCCGTCAGCAGGTCGTACTGCCAGATGTTCCAGGTGGGCTGATCTTCCTCGTCCAGGTTCGGCAAGGGCGGGAAGCGCATGGCGAACAAGATCGCGTTGCCGTCGAAGGCGAGGGTAAGGTCTCGGATGTCGACGCCCGGGAAGACGAACTCCGGGTCGTCCACCAGCGTGGCATACTCCGCTTCGAGCTCCACCAGGAAGCTCTCCGTGAGGTGGGTTTCCAAGGAGGTCGGAGAGGCCCGATCGCGAAGGAAGAGCTCGGCGCCGCCAGCGAAGTCAATCAGTTCGCGCGCGTCCAACTCGATCAGCGCGCCGTCCTCATCGACGGGCAGCGCCCGCTTAACATAAGCGATAGGGAAATCGATGATGACGGGGTCTGCATCCTGTCCGGAGCCAAAGCCGATACCGCCGTCGAGGGGATCGGTGCTGTCGCCACCGGTGCAGGCAGCGAGGATCGCGATGAGCGACACCGTTGCGAGCGTCTTGAGCTTGGGTATCAACGTAGCGCTCCGTTCGAGTGAGGGGTGGGCCACCACCAGCCGCTGCGTAGCGAACGCCGCGGGTGCTCGCGCGGTTGACAATAACCGCGGCAGAAGCCGGCCACTAGTGCATTCTGTTGCACCGACTAGCGCGACTTCGCGCGGCCTGCTGCCTTCCAGCTTGTCGCCGCCGCATCGACGTCGAGGATGATGGACAGGGGGGTACCCGCGGTCCGTGATCATGTTCACATCCGCTCTCCGCTACACGGCCCCGCGACGCAACGACGTGATGGAGGTCGCGTAGGCCAGCCAACCAATGTGATGCACATCGAATATTGGGACGGGCGATGGGCCGCTCGCGGGGTGTTGTGTGTCTCCCACAACGTCCCAAAGACGTGCACCGTTCACGCTTCACGGGCGATACGAGGACTCCGTGTAGGCGCTACTGTCTAGGCGATCAAATCAAAAAGGTGGGGTCACCCCCAGTCGTCGCGATAATGCGACGTCGCAGCTTGGAGACGTTTGCCAGGTCGAGGATGCTGTGTGGAAATCACTGCACATCCGAGGGCCGTGCGAGCGCCCTCGGCGGGGCCGCACCGCGCAGGGGGAATGTCTGCCGGGCGGAGTGGATGAACTGTAAATGGCATACCCGTCGAAAGGCGGGGACGCAAAGCTTCCGGTCTAAGGGCAAGAGGCCTAAGACAGCGGAGTTGCCAGGGGTCCAGGTCTCCTTCGGGTGCCTGCGAGGTGATCCAAGCGATCGCCTGAACTTCTCCTAGCCACGCTCACCGCTTCTTCTCACCTCTTCCCTTGGTCGCTTCGGTCCAGCGAAGAGTGCGTCCCCAAGAATCGACAACAAAAAGTTAAGTCGGACGGTAATTGAAATGAGCGCGAATCCAGCAGCGAACATCTCACGCGTACACCACGACGATCGGCAGGGAGCCTGTCGCGATGGTCACAGCGAACCGGATACCCGTATGGCCCGACGTGTGATCCTATGGTCACATTACCTCCTCGTGGGTCTCCTCTTCTTGGGTGTCGTCGCTTACGCAGGCCCGCGTGAGCAAGCCCAGCGTATGCACAATCGTCTTGCCGGCGTTCCGCCCAGTGCGATTGTGCTGAATCAAATGGAAGCGCTGATCGCCGACGGCGACTCGGCTGGTGCCGCCGCGTTGGCGATGGAGAACGATGCGTTCTACAACGCCACGCTCAAGAACTGGATCGCACCGTGGACCAACGAGGAGCGCGACGTCTTCGTGCCCCTCAATGACTACACCGCCACGGTGATTGGCATGATCCGCGACGACGTGCCCTTCAACACGTTGTTCTCCGCCGACATCCTCTACGTGGGGTCTGGGAGCGGCCTGCCGCCCTACTCGATGACCAACAACGATCACTACGAGGAGCTCGAAGCGCGAGGCTTGCCTCTGCAAGACGCGCTCCAGCGTCGCACCCAGTCCGCGCTGACGGACCTGCCGCCAGAGGCGATCGCGGGCATCTTCACCACGCGCCAGGCGGCACAGGCCTACTTCATCATGGGCACCAACCGGGCCATGTTCCGCTTCATGCTCATGGATCACATGTGCCGTGACCTGGAGCAGATGCAGGACACCACCCGCACGCCCGACCGCATCCGCCAGGACGTCTCGCGCAGCCCTGGTGGTGACAGCCGCGTGTTCCTGAATAACTGCGTGAGCTGCCACTCGGGCATGGACCCCATGGCCGGTGCCTTCGCCTTCTACGATTACGATGTGGATCTCGGTCGCATTATCTACAGCGCAAACCAGGTTCAACCCAAGTACTCCCTCAACAACACCACCTTCGCCCCTGGCTACATCACCACCGACGACGGCTGGGTCAACTACTGGCGCGAGGGTATTCACGGCTCCGTCGGTTGGGATCTCAGTCTGCCGGGCAGCGGCAACGGCGCCGCGTCCATGGGCGATGAGCTCGCCAACTCACAGGAGTTCGCTTCCTGCCAGGTGCGCAAGGTGTTCCGCAACGTCTGCTTGCGCGATCCCGTGGATGGCGCTGACCGCAACCAGATCGACGCCATGGTGGCGGGCTTTCGGGCGGGTGGCTTTCGGATGAAGCAGGTGTTCGCGGAGTCCGCGGCCTACTGCATGGGCGAGTGAGGGAGTGAGCACAATGAAAAACGCATTGAATCGTCTCGCGTCAGCCTCGTCCACGGGCGAGTTGCGCGCGCTAGCCGCACGTCCTGCTGCCTGGGCGGTCACCGCGGCCCTCGCCGTGCTCGCCGGCTGCGGCGGGGAAAGCACGGTCCCCTTACCCGTTACCGACACCGGCGGTGGTGGCGACGCGACGTACAATGGCCCACCGGCTGCCACGCCCGAAGTGGCCGCCTTCAAGAACCAAGTGTGGGATCCCATCGTGGCGGAGGGCGGCTGTCAGGGCTGTCACTTCACCGGCGGCCAGGCCCCCACCTTCATGCGCAATGACGACATCAACCTGGCCTTCGAGGATGCCCGACCGCTGCTCGATCAAGGCTCACCCGAGCTGTCGCGCCTGTCGACCAAGGTGGGTGGCGGCCATAACTGCTGGCTCGCTTCGGACCAGGCCTGCGCCGACCGCATGACGGCGTGGATCGGCCTGTTCGCCTTCGAGGTAGCCGGCGGGGAGAGCCCCAGCGATGGGCGCGAGATTATCCTCACGCCACCGCCGATCAAAGACGTGGGCGCGAGCAAGGCCTTCCCTGCGGATCCGGCCCTCTACGCGGCCACCGTGCAGCCGTTGCTGGTGACCTACTGCTCCGGCTGTCACGCGACGAGCTCCGCGCTCGCCCAGTCGCCGTACCTCGGCAATGCCGACCCGCTCACCTCTTACGAGGCGGCCAAGGCGCGCATCGATCTCAACACGCCTGCGAACTCGCGCTTGGTGCTGCGCCTCGAAGATGAGTTCCACAACTGCTGGGGCGATTGCGTAGCGAACGGCACCGAGATGCAGGCGGCGATCGAGGCCTTTGCCAATCAGATCGATCCGACGGAAGTCGACCCCAGCCTGCTCACCAGCAAGGCCCTCACGCTCTTCGACGGATCGCTCGCGAGCGGCGGCAGCCGGGTTGAGAACAACGTGATCGCGCTCTACGAGTTCAAGAGCGGCCAGGGCAACACGGCTTTCGATACGAGCGGTGTCTCGCCGGCCCTCGACCTCACCATCAGCGGAGACTTCGAGTGGGTCGGCGGCTTCGGCGTCGACCTGCGCGACGGCAAGGCCCAGGGCTCTACCACCAACAGTTCGAAGCTCCACGAGCTCATCACCCAGACCGGTGAGTACTCGATCGAAGCGTGGGTGGTCCCCGCCAACGTGACCCAGGAAGAGGCGCGTATCGTCAGCTACTCGGCAGGCCTGTTCCAGCGCAACTTCACGCTGGCACAGACCCTGTACAGCTACGACGCCTTGAATCGATCGAGCGTGACCGACGCCAACGGCGAGCCCGTGCTCTCCACGGACGCCGACGACCAGGATCTGCAGGCCACCCTGCAGCACGTGGTGGTGACCTACGACGCACTGCTCGGCCGTCGGGTCTACGTCAACGGCACGTTCACCGACGACTTCGACGCCGGTGGCGGCAGCCTCGCCGACTGGGACGATACCTACGCTTTCGTGCTTGGCAACGAGGTCTCGAACGATCGGCCCTTCGCCGGCGTGATCCGCCTGGTAGCCATTCACAACAGAGTGCTCACTCAGGAGCAAATTCAGACCAACTTCGACGCGGGCGTGGGCGAGAAGTTCTTCCTACTCTTCAACGTGGCGGACCTGGTGGAGCTGCCTGCGGCCTACGTCATGTTTGAGGTGAGCCGCTTCGATAGCTACGCCTATCTGTTCGAGGAGCCCCGCTTCATTAGCCTGGACGGCTCGGTCATTCCCGATAACATTCCTCTCGAGGGCATGCGCATTGGGGTCAACGGCGCGGAACCGACCGTGGGCCAGGCCTACGCCAACTTGGATGTGTCGCTCAACACGGCCAACTACGATCCTGGCCAAGGTCAGTTCCTGTCCACGATCGGCACCATCGTGGCCCTTGATCAGGGGCCGGAAGCGGATGAGTTCTTCCTCACCTTCGATCGCATTGGCAACAACGAGAACGTTCGCACGGACGACGCGGCCCTCGCCCCGCCCCCTGCCGTCGACGGTGAGGAGACGCCTGACATCGGTATCCGCACTTTCGCCGAACTCAACGCGTCTATGGAAGCGGTGACCGGCGTTGACAGTCAGACCGAGGCGGTGAACACCACCTACGAGCTGATTCGCCAGCAGCTGCCTGCGGTGGATGCGCTAGGCGGTTTCCTGTCCTCCCAGCAGATCGCCGTAGCTCAGCTCGCGATCGAGTATTGCAACACGCTGGTGGACGACACGGGGGCTCGCGCGAGCTACTTCCCGGGCTTCGACTTCGGGGCCGCGCCGAGTGCGGCGTTTGCCAACGCAGGTCAACGCGATCAGGTAATCGAGCCTCTACTGTCGAACATGTTGGGTGACGATGTGGCGACCCAGCCGGTGCCCGCCGACGTGCGCGGCGAGCTCAATGCGCTGATCGATCGCCTCACCGCCTGTGGCAACGCCTGCCCTGCGGACAAGACCGAGACGATCGTCAAAGCGGTGTGCTCCAGCGTGCTCGGTAGCGCTGTGACGCTGATCCAGTAAGCGACAATAAAAGACTACGAGGAATCCTGACATGTCACGCAAGATCAACTTCGCAGACACCAGACAGCCGTTGTTGCACCCGGATCATCCACGCCCAGTCACTCGCCGCGAGTTCATCTCCGCCGGCCTATTGAACGGTCTCGGCGTGGCCTTCGGCTCTACCTTGTTCGGCCTGTTCGGCAGCCCCAAGCTCGCTCGCGCTGCCCTCTCGGATGATCTGGAGACCCTGCGTCAGAGCTGCGGTATCGCCGTTCAAGGGGCGGGGCGCATCCCCTTCATGTGCTTCGACCTGGCCGGTGGCTGCAACGTGGCGGCCTCCAACGTGTTGGTTGGAGGCCCTGGCGGCCAGTACGACTTCCTGACCACCGAGGGCTACGCGCGCTTGGGATTACCGGGGGACATGATTCCGCCCGTGACCAACCCAGCCACGGGAACAAACGATTTCATTAACACGGATATGGGTATCGCCTTCCACTCCGACAGCGCCTTCCTGCGCGGTATTCAAGAGAAGGCCTCGCCCGCCACCCTCGCCAACGTGCACGGCGCGGTGATCCCGGCACGCTCGGAGAACGACACGGGCAACAACCCCCACAACCCCATGTACGGCATCTACCGGGCCGGTGCCGACGGCGAGCTGCTCACCCTGATAGGTTCGCGCAACAGCGATTCGGGCGGCCGATCGGTGGCGCCAATGGAGCTGATGGATCCCAGCGTGCGTCCTACCAAGGTGGATCGCCCAAGCGACGTCACCGGATTGGTGGACACGGGCAAGCTCGTGGGGCTGCTCGATCAGTCCGACGCCGTGGCGGTAATGGAGTCTATCCAGCGCATCAGTGACATGAAGCTGGGGCAAGTGGACACGCGGATCACCTCCGACGACATCGTTAAGGACCTCGTCAGATGTGGGTACGTGAAGTCGGCAGATCTAGCGGACAGATTCGGTAACCCGGCCGCTCTCGATCCGGAGATCGACCCGGACATCGTCGGTGAGGCCGGGATTTTCACCGCCGAAGAGCTGGGCGACAACGATATCCGCAAGACCGCATCGGTGATGAAGCTCGTGATCAACGGCTTCGCTGGCGCCGGCACGGTAGAGATGGGCGGTTACGACTACCACGGCGGTCGCCGAGCCCGGGGCGAAGAACGCGACCTCGAGGCGGGCCGCTGCATGGGAGCAACCCTCGAGTACGCTGCGCGCGTTGGCGTGCCCGTCATGCTGTACGTGTTCAGCGATGGCTCGGTCTCGGCCAACAGCAACATCGACAACACGGAGGAGGGCCGTGGCAAGTTCGAGTGGCAGTCGGACAATCAGTCCACGGCCGCTTCCTTCTTCCTGGTCTACGACCCGAACGGAAGGCCAACGCCGTTCACCGGCGACTCGCTCGGGCCCGAGCGACACATCCAAATCGGCCACTTCCGTCCCGACGGGTCGGTGGAGTCCTCGAGTACGCCGGCCGCCAACAACGTCAACCTGCTGGTGCAGACCGTAATACTCAACTACTTGGCCTTGCACGGGGAGCAGAACCGCTTCGCGGAGATCTTACCCGCGCACGGCTTGGGCAGTGTGGCCCTTCGCGATAGCCTTACGGCCTTCGACCCGATAGTGAACGGTTCGCTTGGCTGAACGACTCCTCGCCACCCGGGCGCCGCTGACGGCGTCTTCTGCAGTGCGCTGCGACGACTCTCGTCGCGGCGCCGTCGTCGCGCCCGGGGCGGCGACGATTCAACGCATCAGCACGCTGCCCGCACCCGCGCAGCGAGTGCGCGCCCTCGAGGCAGGCCAAGTGCTGGTGCTCGAAAGCCCACCCGCCGCCTTTGCCGGCCTTCTGCGCCGTGCTGCGGAGCTGGTCGAGGACGCCCTCGGGCTGGAGGGACCAGCGGCCATCGCCCACTGCCTGCCACCCCCAGTGTTCTTGGAGCGCGGGCGCGCGCTTCAGCAGCGCTTCGCCAGTGATGCAACGGTGCGTGATGCGTTTTGGCAAAGCGTAAGCGAGATGGAGATGGCAGGCGCCACTTTTCGCGATCAGCTGTTCCTGCGTGTCCTGCCGCCGCAGGCGAGCGGCCATGGTGCATTTCCTCCCCTGCACCCACACCGCGACACCTGGGGATCGCGGGTCATGTGTCAGGAGAACTGGTGGGCGCCGGTGTCGCCCGTCTCGCGCTTGAACACCCTGGGCCTGTATCTACAGCACTGGCAGCAAGCGATCGAGAACGAGTCCGATACTTGGTCCTTCGAGGACTACCGAGCGCATCGTAAGGCGGCCGGCGAAGGCCGACCGTTAGCATATCCGTCCGCACCGCGCGCGAAGTGGCCGCCGCCGGCAGGGGAGGCGACACCGCTTGAACTGCCTGTCGGCCATCTCGCCCTCTTCTCCGGCGCCCAGCTGCACGTCTCTTTGCCCAACCACAGCGGCGTCACGCGCTTCAGCGTGGAAACCAGAACCGTGTGCCTGCGGGACGGGCAACTCCCAGCCGGGCCGCAGAACGTCGATACGGCATCCCGGCCTCCCTACCTCGGGTGGTTTCGCGATCGCCAGGGCACCTCTCTCGCCGAGGTCGTCGACACCCAGGGCAGGTGATCGTTCGAGCGACTACAATGCCGGCCCATGATGACCACACTTCCCTCCCGCGCAGGACACTTCTGCAGCGCGCTGGTCGCCGCCATGGCGCTAGTTGGGTGCTCAGAGGCCCCGCCGCCGCGTAACCTCGCCAGTGCACGCTTGCTGAGTATCTCCCTCGCGGCCGCGCCGGAGCATGGCATCGTGTCGCTTGCGGCAGATGGCGCGGACGATGCCGAGCGCTGGCTCTATCGGGCTCCTGCGGGCAGTGAGATTCGCCAGCTTGCCGTGGCCCGTGACGAGTCCTTTTTGGTTTACAGCTTCGTCCCGCCGCCTCAGGGCAACGCGCGCCTGTTCGACCGCAGCGCCCTGTACCGGATGGATCTGACGGCGCCCGAAGGCAACGCCGAGCGCCTGATCGGCGGCGACACGGCGGGCGAGTACCTGCTGGAGCCTGCCCTGTCTCCCGACGGACGCTACTGCTACCACGTGCGCGTGGCTGCCTCGGACGATGCGATCAACGCCTACTCCGACGTCACCCTACGCCGTTTGGATCTTCGTACGGGCGAGGTACAGGACATCATCGCCAACGGTATCTGGCCCACGGTGTCTCCGGACGGGCGCAAGATCGCCTTCGTCGGAGTGCAGCCGCTCTCTCAGCAACGTGGATTGTTCTTAGCGAACGCCGACGGGAGCAAGCTCGAGATGCTCGTGCGCGTTGGTAAGTTCTTCGACGTGGACGCGCCGGCCTTTACACCGGACGGGCGACACTTGGTGTTCGCGGTGGCGGAACAGGACACGCGGATTCCCGCCGGCCAGAGGAGGAGCCTGTCTTCACGCTTGCTGTCGCTGATACCAATCAACGCTGCGCAGGCGCATAACGATCACGATGTGGCATCGGACTGGTGGCGCGTGGCGACTGCCGGAGGCGAGCCCGAGCGCCTTACGCAGCAGGAGCAGATTATGAGCTACGGTGCCTTCGCCGGGAGCGACGGACCCTTCGCCTACGCCACCACCAACGGAATATACCTGACGAACCTATCAGGTGATTCGCCAACGGTCGTGCGCGATGAAGGAGTATGGATGAGCATGGCTTGGCTGGGAGGGCGGTGAGCATGGCGTCCACAATCCCGCTGAGCCTGCTGGCCCTCGGCCTGGCGGCTCTGCTGTTGCTAGGGGCCTGTGCGCCGTCGCCGAGCGAGTCCGAGCAGGCCATGGCGGATGAGCACGCGCACCACAAGCACACGGGGAGCGATGGCGATGCCGAGGTTCGTGCGATGCTCGAAGGGGCGAGCGTCGCCTCAGCTCAGTCCACGCCCTCGTCCTGGCGCGCCCTTCGCGCGGAAGTGGCGGCGGGGCGCATGAGCCTGGACGATCACGGCATACCCGAGAGCCTGGTGCCGGTGGCGAGCAAGCTCAGCGACGGCGGGCATTTTCGCATCAGCCTAGAGGCGCCCGCGGGGGGGGCGAAGATCAATCGACTGCTCACTTACACGATCGCCGTGGACGATCCCGGCGGCCTGCCCGTGGCGAATGCGCAGCTCGACTTCGTTGGCGGTATGCCCCTGCACGATCATGGCTTCCCCACCTCACCGGCGATCGGTGAAGCGTCGGCTCCCGGGCGCTACCCGCTAGAGGGGCTGCGCTTCGGCATGAAGGGCTGGTGGCAGCTGGTGCTGTCGGTGCAGTCAGGGGACGTCGCCGACACGGTGACCTTCGATATCGCCGTGGTCCCTTGAGCCGTGTGAGTGCGCGGGCTGCCTTCTCGGCGCTAGGGTTGCTAGTGCTGCTCGCCTGCGGGGTCCCTGCAAGCGCGACGCAAGCGCCCTGGAGTGATGCGGAGCGTTGGCTCCTGCGCAGCCTCAGCATCTTGCCGAGCCCCAGCCTGCCTGTTCCTCCGAGTCCGTCCAACGCCCTCGCTGATTCCCCCGCCGCGGCGGCCCTCGGGGAGATCTTGTTCTTCGACACGCGCCTGAGCGCAAACGGTGAGGTCTCGTGTGCTACCTGCCACCGGCCGACCCGTGCCTTCGCCGATAGCACGGCACGCTCGCAAGGCTTGAGCTCAACTGCCCGCAACGCGCCCACCGTGCTGGGCGGTGCGTATCAGCGTTGGCTTTACTGGGACGGGCGTCGCGACAGCCTATGGTCCCAGGCGCTCACGCCGATCGAACACCCCGACGAGCAGGGGCTGGGCCGCGTGGCCGTGCTCGCGCTGGTGGCGCAAGACACCACCTATCGGGATGCTTGGCGTCGCCTGTTCGACGAGGCGCCCCTCGATGTATCCGATATGCAGCGCTATCCCCGCCACGCCACTCCGCGCGGTGATGCGCCTGCGCTCGCGGCCTGGCGACGTATGGCACCGGCCGACCGGGAGCAGGTCGATGCTGCCTTCGCGCGCGTAGGAAAGGCAATCGCCGCCTACGAGCGCACCCTGTCACCCGCGCCATCGCGCTTCGATCGATACGTCGACGCCGTGTTGGCGGGGGATGAGACCGGGGGTGAGTACCTCGACGATCAGGAGCGATTGGGCCTAAGGCTATTTATCGGTGAGCGGGCCCAGTGCACCCAGTGTCACAACGGTCCGATGCTCAGCAATGGTGGTTTCCACAACATAGGCCTTGTCGCCCAAACGGCCACCGCTACCACAGCGGACCTCGGCCGGGCGGCGGCGGTGCGCGAAGTGCAGGAAGATCCCTTTAACTGTCTTGGACCGCACAGTGATGCACCGGCCGAGGCCTGTGCCGAACTGCGCTTCATGAAGCAGCGCGGTGCGGAGCTGCTCGGCGCCTTTCGCGTTCCCACGCTGCGCAACGTGGCGCGCACGGCGCCCTACATGCACGACGGGCGCTTTGCCGACCTGCCGACGGTGCTCGCCCACTACGTGGCAGCACCCACTCAGGTGCTCGGGCACCAGGAACTCGATCCCCTGCGCCTGAGCGCCGAGGAGTTGGCCGCTTTGATCGCGTTTCTCAGGGCCCTGAGCGGTGAGGAGCTCGCCAGCGGTGTCGCCTCGGGCACGTGAACATCTCGCACCTTGGCGATCTTTGCTCCCTGCTCGAGGCGGGCGCTATAGTCGCTCTCAAAGCCCCAATGGGTTCGCCTGAAAGCGGTAGGACTGTGCCTTGAAGTTAGCTGAGATTCGCGTCTATCAGGTTGATCTTCCGCTGGTGGAGGGCCGCTACAGCTGGTCTGAAGGCAAGTTCGTCGAGGTGTTCGACAGTACGGTCGTAGAGATGATCGGCGACGACGGTCGCTACGGCATCGGCGAAGTCTGCCCCCTCGGTCCCTTTTACCTGCCGGCATTCGGGCCAGGTGCTCGCGCAGGCATCGGTGAGCTCGCGCCGAGCTTGCTGGGGCAGGACCCTACCGCCCTCGGGCCGATTAATCGCCTTATGGACCGCGCCCTGCTCGGACATCCCTACGTCAAGTCCGCCATCGACATGGCCTGCTGGGACCTGTTCGGCAAGGTCTGCGAAAGGCCCGTCTGTGACTTGCTGGGAGGGCGCCATGGCGAACACGTCGTGCTCTATCGAGCGATTAGTCAACGCTCCGTGGAGGAGATGGCGCAGAACGTCGCCGAGCATCGCGCCGCGGGGTACACGAAGTTTCAGCTGAAAGTGGGCGGCGAACCGTCGACGGATATCGCGCGTATCCACGCAGCCGCCGATGTGCTTTGCGAGGGTGAGCTACTAGTCGCCGATGCCAACACAGGCTGGCGCGTAGACGATGCCTTGCGCGTGGTGCATGCGGTGCGTGATCGCGATGTGTACATCGAGCAGCCCTGCCGAAGCTACGAGCACTGCCTCACGGTGCGGCGCAAAACAGCGCTTCCCTTCATTTTGGATGAGAACATCACCGATCTCGGGGCGTTTATGCGCGGTCATCACGACGGCGCCATGGACGCGATCAACTTGAAGATCTCCAAGGTGGGCGGCCTGAGCAAGGCGCGGCAAATCCGCGATCTGTGCGTCTCCCTAAACGTGCCGATGACCCTGGAGGACAGCTGGGGCGGTGACATCATTACCGCGGCGATCGCCCATCTCGCCCACTCCACGCCGGAGCCGTTGCGCTTCTCAGCCACAGACTTCAATAGCTACGTCACGGTGAGTCATGCCAGTGGTGCGCCGACGCGCGTAGACGGTCGTATTCAGGCCTCGCGAGCCCCGGGGCTTGGCGTCGAACCGCGACGCGAGGTGCTCGGCGAGCCGCTGGCTGTGTACAGCGCCTAGGCGAGGAGTGTTGCGATGGAGCTGCGGGTGTTCGACGCGCAAGCGGTGGTTCAGGGGACGCCCTGGGTGCCCATGATCGATGCGATCCGCGACGCCTTCCGGGCCGAAGGCGTCTCGCCGACGCGCCACCACCACGCGGTACCCAGTGCCCAGCCGAGTGACGAGGATCTCACCTTGCTGCTGATGCCCGCCTGGCACGGTCGGGGCGGTGCCTTTGGGCTCAAGGTGGCAGCCCTGTCCTCAGCCAATGCATCCGTTGGGTTGCCCACCTTGCACGGTGTCTATCTCCTGTTCGAGCCCGGTACGGGCGTACCGCGGGCCCTTCTCGACGCCGGGGAGCTCACCGCCCGACGCACTGCGGCCGCCTCGGCCTTGGCATCGCGCTACCTCTCGCGCGAGGACTCGCACACGCTCTTTATCATCGGCACGGGTCGAGTGGCGCGGCAGCTGGTAAGCGCGCACTGCGCGGTGAGGCCGATCCGAGAGGTGCGCGTATGGGGGCGTCGGCCGGAGCGGGCGCAAGCCTTGGCGGACGCCATCACGGCGGACCTAGGCGAGGGGCAGCGGTGCACGACCGTGTCCGATGTGGCGAGCGGCGCGGCGGGCGCGGACATCATCAGCGCTGCCACGTCGGCCCGGTCACCGCTCCTACGCGGCGATTGGGTGCAGGAGGGTACGCACGTCGATCTTGTGGGGGCTTACACGCCCGCTATGTGTGAGGCGGACCCGGCGCTCGTCGCGCGGGCCGATCGGGTGTTCATCGACACCTGGGAGGGCGCGCGCGATGAGGCGGGTGATCTCCTGCAGGCGATATCCGCCGGTGCGTTTTCCTTCGATTCGGTAGCGGGCGATCTGTACCAGATGTGCGCCGGTGATGGATGCCTGCGCCGTAGCGCGGGCGAGATCACCCTGTACAAGTCCGTCGGCACTGCCCTGCAGGACCTTGCTGCGGCCGAGCTCTGCGTACGCGGTGCCGCCTAGGCGCGCATATGTCGCCCGCCCGTGCGCAAAACGGACCTTGCATAGTGTCGAGGGCGTCGGCGAGCTAGGCCGGCGGCCCCCCTAGTCGATCGACACGCCTGCTAAGTCAATGGCTTATGTTGGTACCCGCGTGCTCCGCTCGCCTCCGGTACACTACGGCCTTCTAAAGTTTGAGCTAATTCAGGCGTTACCTATCATGAACGAGAAGAAGACCGCAACAGCGGCTGTGAAGGCGTCGACCATGTCGCGCGCGGGGACGATCGGGATGTTCGTATTGGCCCTAGTGCTTGCCGGTTGTGGCGGAGGCGGCGGAGGCGGCGGTAATCCAGCGCCGCCCCCACCCCCCACCAACTCGGCGCCCACGATCAGCGGCACGCCGCCAGCGATGGTGGATCAAGATGCCCAGTACGCATTCTCCTTTACCGCCAACGATGCGGATGGCGACACCCTGTCCTTTACCATCGATGGCGCGCCCGCCTGGCTCATGCTCGATGCCGCCACCGGCGACCTCTCCGGCCAGCCTGGTAACGCAGATGTCGGGGTGAGCGCGGACGTTACGGTTAGCGTGAGCGATGGTGAGCTCTCCGCAACGAGCGCGCCCTTCAGCGTGGAAGTGGTGAACGTGAATGACGCCCCCGTCTTCACCAGCGCGGCCTTGCCCACGATGGCGACGGAAGATGATCCCTTCACCTTCCAGCTCACCGCCATCGACGCGGACGCAGATGCGCTGACCTTCGGTCTGCGAAATGCCCCAATTTGGTTGCTGGTCGACCCGATGACTGGTGCTTTGAGCGGTACGCCGACCAACGCCGACGTGGGCGTCACCACAGACGTCATCGTGACGGTCAGTGACGGCACTGCCACCACCAGCAGTGCGGGCGTCACGCTGGAAGTGGTCAACGTGAACGATGCGCCCGAGCTCGTCGGCGCCCTCCCGGCGACGGCCACAGAAGACGCTGCCTTCGCCTTCCAGTTCAACGCTACGGACGCCGACGGCGATACGGTCACCTTCTCCATCGCCAACGCCCCCGCGTGGGCGACCCTGGACCCGGCCACCGGTGAGCTTTCCGGCGCGCCGACCAATGACGACGTGGGCATTACCGCCGGTATCGTCGTCAGCGTCTCCGACGGCGTGGACACCACCTCTAGCGCCCCCTTTACGCTCGAGGTGCTGAACACCAACGATGCGCCGCAAATCACGGGAGTTGCACCGACCACCGTGGATGAGGGCGCCACCTACGCCTTCACGCCTTCGGCGAGCGACGTCGACGTGAGCGATAACCTAACTTTTTCAATCGCTAATACGCCCTCTTGGGCGAGCTTCGATCCGGACACCGGCGCCCTGACCGGCACCCCCTCCAACACGGACCAGGGCGAGTACGCGGACGTCACGATCAGCGTGGGCGACGGCATGAGCACCGCCAGTCTCGATCCCTTCACGATCACCGTGGTGGACATCACGACGGTGATGATTTCCGGCGTGGTGACCGACGCGCCGGTCGCCGATGCCGCCATCTTCGGCAGCTTCGACGGCGATGACTTCGAAGCCACCGCGGACGGCAGCGGTAACTACACGATCACCTTGCAGCGTCGGGAAGGGGAGTTCGATGCGGATGCGCTGGTGACCCTGCGCGCCTTCGGCATGGCGGCCGGTCAGGAACAGGTGGAGCTCGTCTCCGTGCTGGGCAGCCTCGCCCAGCTGGTCGAGGCCGCCGGCGCGGACGAGACTCTCGGGGCGAGCGAGTTTCCACGCCTGAACGTGACCCACGTGAGCACGGCCCGCGATCTGCTGTTACCGGATTTCAACGGCGGCGCCGCCGCGACCGACGCCGAAACCCTGGCGCGCGCCGAGACCGCCATCCCGTTGCAGTTGCTCCTCGACACGGCCGCTTTGATCAAGGCCATCGCCGACGACGGGCTGATCGCTGTGCCCGACGGTGAGACCGTGCTCGGACTGCTGCTCCCGGACGGTATGGAGTCGCGCCAAGAGGCGATCGCCGCCCTGCTGGAGGCGCAAGGTCTGCAGGATGCCGATGGCGTTCGCACGGACGCCTTCGCCCAGGCGCTAGCGGATGCCCAGGCCGACACTTTGGCCGACGGCAATGTGGTCGCCGGCTTCGATGCGGCCACGCTTGCAGGCACGCGCGTCTGGGCGGACGAGTCGGCGCCCGATCATCTCCTACGCGACATCGCGGTGAAGTCCGTGGTTGACCTTGCGGACGGTGGCACTGGAACCTTCTACCGCCAGCGCTACGAGGCCCTCGGCGCGCGCGCCCAAAAGGTGCGCACGGACGCGATCTCGCTTACCTGGGCCTTGATGGACCAAACACTTTCGTTGACTTTCGGGGAGGCCGACGCGCTCGCGGTGGCTACCACCACCGATGTCGTCTTGGCGGATCGTAACGATCTGGTCTCTGAGTTCGGCTTCGATCAAGAAGTCGTCGACTTTATCACCCAAGCGCTCGTGGACGGCGACCCGGTCCCCGATCCCCTGCCGGTGCGCACGCGCCTCGCCTCGCGCACGGCCCAGGCCGTGAGCAGCGTCGATGGCGATGTGCAGGCGATCGTCGAGGAGAGCGAAGTGAGCGACTTGGATCAGGTGCTCACCGATCTCGAGTGGCCGGGAGACCTGCCGAGCGGGACGCGCGCGAGTGAGTTGACGCGGGTGATCTCGCCGGCGACGGCGCGCGAGGGCGATCTCGCCGACGACGTGGTCTCCCTGCAGGCCTGGGCCGTGCCCGTGCGCTACGACCTCGGCGGCAGCTTCGACACGGCACCTGGCATCGCCGTGGACTTGTTCACCCTGCGCCAGGACGGACGCACCACGGTCGGCCCCCTGAGCGACCTCGACTTCGCCTGGAACCTGGTCGACGGCGCGCTCGTGCTCACGAGCGAGGATGAGGAGGGAACGACCGAGCGCTTCACCTACCAGCGTTTGCGACGCCTGTTCGATATCGAGTTCGTGCTGGTCACCTACGAGGTGGACGGCGAGGTGATGCTGCGCTTCACCGACTGGATGGCTCGCCAGCGCAACGATGGGGTGAACCTCCTCGAGGATCTGCTGGCCGCGGAGCCGAACTACTGGGCACCGGTCACCGCCGAGCCCAACTTCGGCGGGGAACGGGTCGATCGCAGCAGCATTTACCGAGCCGACGGCTTGCCCGACCCGCAGCGTGTGTCCGGCTACCTGTTCAGCGCCGACCTTAGCGCGCGCCTGTTCGAACCGGGGCCGGCGACCTGCCTGAGCGACGACTCGCGCGGCTGCTTCGAGACCGCCGGCACCTGGACCTACACCAGCTCCGCCGACACCGCGCAGATCGTGCTTACCGGTGACTTCGCCCTATTCGATCGTGACCTCACCTGGGAGCTGCTCGACTACGATGTCGAGGCCGATGTTGGCACCGTGCTCGAGTTCGAGTTCAGCCTCTTCGACGACGGCATGGGCGGGGAAGGCCGTCAGGTGCGCGTGCCGCCGCGCTTGAACCGCATCGACCTGCAGACCCTCGACGATTACCCCGCCGAGCTTCAGGACGCGCGCAACGTGGGCTTTCTCGAGGATTGAACGCCCCTGCCGCCGGGGCGGCAGCAACCGTCTCGCTGCCGCGCGTTGGAGGAACTCCAGGTACAATGGCGACCTTGGTTTCGTTTTCATCGCGAACTTTATCTCAAGCAGAGGCACCCCTGTCGTGAGCAACTTCGAGCAGCAGAAAGCCAAATTCCAAAGCGCCGATGGTTTCATCGCCGCCCTCGACCAGAGTGGCGGCAGCACGCCGAAGGCGCTGCGCCTGTACGGCGTGGCCGAGGATGCCTGGTCAAGCGACGAGGGGATGTTCGACCTCGTGCACCAGATGCGCACGCGCATCATCACTGCGCCCGCCTTCAACGGCGATCGCATCCTCGCCGCCATCCTCTTCGAGATGACCATGGATCGGGAGATCGACGGTCGCCCCACCGGTGAGTATCTCTGGGAGGAGAAAAATGTGGTGCCCCTGCTCAAGGTGGACAAGGGTCTCGCCGAGCAGTCGCAGGGCGTGCAACTGATGAAGCCCATGCCGGGCCTCGATGAGCTCCTGGCGCGAGGCAAGGCCAAGGGCATGTTCGGTACCAAGATGCGCTCGGTGGTGAAGCAGGCCAACGGCGAGGGCATCGCGGCCATCGTCGAGCAGCAGTTCGCCGTGGGCAAGCAGATCGTCGCCGCGGGCCTCGTGCCCATTATCGAACCGGAGGTGGACATCCACTGCCCGGACAAGGCGGGTGCCGAAGAGATCCTGCACGCCAACATTGTGCAGCACCTCGATGCGCTCGGTGACGATGAGCTGGTGATGCTGAAGCTGACCCTGCCGGAGCAGGACAACCTCTACGCCGACTGCATCGCCCACCCGCGGGTGCTGAAGGTGGTGGCCCTGTCCGGTGGCTATAGCCGTGAGGAGGCGAACGCTCGCTTAGGTCGCCAGAACGGTATGGTAGCGAGCTTCTCGCGCGCCCTGAGCGAAGGCCTTTCCGCGCAACAGTCCGATGAGGACTTCAACAGCACCATGGATGGGTCCATCCAGAGCATCTTCGAGGCCTCCAAGACCTAGTATCCGCGTACGCTCGAGAGGCGATCATCGCCTCAACCTTCACGCCCTGGGGCTAGCGGGGCGTGTCACTCAGACCTCATCGCCGGTGCCGCCAGCCAGTCGATCCGCTAGCTGTGCATACTGGCGAACACCCAAGAAACGGTCCGGGTCGAGCTGCGCCAGTCGTTGCCGTTTGGCCTCGTAGGCCTGTCGCGTCAGCGAGCGGAAGAAGGTGCGAAGGCCCTCTTCATAAGGAGGCTCGAAGGTCCAGCCGATCCCTAGCGCATCGACCATTTCGCCGATCATGAAGTGTCGCGGTGCCAGCAAAGGGCGGCCGTAATAGCCTCCTTCGTACAGGCGGTTCGGGAGCAGCCAGCGGCTGTTGTGTGCCTCGTTGACCAGCTCGAAGGCCCAAGTGAAATCGATGTCTTCGTATAGCCGTGGAAGGTCTTCGGGGTGGGCGTATTCGCCGCCGTAGTGCATACGCGCGTTAGCTTGCACCTGAGCTGAGAACTGCCCTGCGTCGAGGCGCGTCGGGTAGCCATGGAATCGGCAGCAAACCCTCGCCACCGCGTCGTCGCTGAGGGACTGCAGCATCTGCATCGAGCGCTCGCATCGGATGGCACCGAAGTAGCCGATGGTCCAGGTGGGTGGCGCGCCCGTGTCTGCCCCTCGCGTGTGGGGCACCGGCGCCGTCGTCGGCGCGGGGACTGGCGGGTATAGCTTGTTCTCGAGCAAACTCCAGGCACCGTTGAAGCCGTGGCGAGGTGCAAAGTAGGCCTCGATGAACCGCGGGGAGGTGACGACCAGCCGGGCCACGCGCTTGAGGGCCCAGCGCTCCATCGCGCGCAGGCACTTGCTGCGGAGCGAGTTGCGCGTCAGGGCTGGCTGAATGTCCGCCACTTCGTAGGCGATAGGGGGAAACGCCGATCGGCCCACTGCCGCACCTATCGCTAGTAGTAGCAGATCGAGATTGACTGCGTAGACCGCCCGGACGTCGGGCGATTGGCGCAAGGTCTTGCGGATGCGTCCAACAGCGCGCAGTAGGGGCAGCAGTCGGTCGAGGTAAGCGCGGTCGCGAATCGTCCCCAGATCGACGTTGTGCCAGTCCGGCTCGAGGTCTCGGTTGTAGCGCTGACGGCGGAAGGTGAGGGCGATGACCTCGAAGCCCTGATCCGCGAAGGCATGGATGCGCTTGGCGACGCGGCTGTCCGTGCAGTCGGGGCCAAGGAAGATCAGCTTGCCGCGGTGGTGGCGGTTCGGGGGGGCAGTCAACCGGTGAGCTCCTCGCGGCGATCACACGGCCGCTCGCCTCTACGGCGTCCGATGCTAATCCTGCTGCTCGCGCGGCGAAAGGGTGTAGTGCAAGAGGTCCCGCGAGCGCGTGCTCGCGAGACCCGTGCCTTGCTCAACGCTCAAGGATTAGTCGTCGTTGAGGGCACCGTTCAGGCGTAGACCGTCCTCATCCGCCACACTGTCGGACCACAAGTAGGCGTCGCTCCACAGGTAGGCGTCGGACCAGAGGTAGCCATCGCTCCAGAGGTAGGCATCGGACCAGAGGTAGCCATCGCTCCAGAGGTAGGCATCGGACCAGAGGTAGCCATCGCTCCAGAGGTAGCCGTCGGACCAGAGATAGCCGTCGCTCCAGAGGTACGCTGAGCTCCAGCTGGCATCGCCCCACAGCTGCGCCGTGTTCTCCACCAGCATCACCGTGCCGTCAGCTGAGCGCGCCATCAGGGGCGACAGGGCGTTTGCACTGACCGTACCCTGGTCGTCGAGGGCGGCCTCGATGTCCAGAAGACCTGCACCCACCTTCGTCGGGCCACCATCGATCTTCTTCGAAGAGCGCATTAGGCGAGCCTTGATCGTGTCCGGCGTTAGGGACGAGTCCTTCTGCAGCATCATGGCGGCGGCAGCAGCGACGGCCGGGGCGGCCATGCTGGTGCCCGACATCTCCAGGTAGTCACCCTGGCAGCTGCTGCTCGTGCAGGGCACGACGCGATCGGACAGGTCGCTGCGCAGCCTGCTGTTGTCGGTGATCGTGGAGATCACCCGATTGCCCGCTGCCACGAGATCGGGCTTGAGCACGAAGTCGATCGCCGTCGGTCCCTGCGAGGAGTAGGTGGAGGGGAAGTCGTCGAGCGGGTTGAAGCCCGTGCCGTTGTCCGTGAGCGAGCCCACGGTGATGACCTTGCGCGAGTTGCCCGGGCTGGTGATGGTCATGTGCCCGTCGCGGCCGTAGTTGCCTGCGGATACGACCACGGTGATGCCCGAATCCCACACTGCCTCCACCGCCTGAACTAGCGGATCGACGCGGTTGGATCGCAGGACGGGCATGCCGAAGGAGAGGTTGGCCACCTTGATGTCATGCTCCGTGCCGTGCTGCAGGAGCCATTCCATCGCGGCTAGGGCGCCGGACAGGCTGCCGCGGCCATTCTCGTCGAGCATCCGCAGAGAGTAGACCTTCGCCTCAGAGGCCGCACTGCGGTGCGTGCCGTTGGAGCTGTCGCCATCGGCCGCGACGATGCCTGCCACGTGGGTGCCGTGACCGTTCGGGTCGTGGTCGGTGACGTAGGCATCGGGGCCAGCGTTGTAGTGGTCGAGCACCTGATTCGGGCTGAGCGCGTCGCAGTGGACGGCGGCGAGGTGGTACTCGCCCTGCCAGTCGCGATTGCCGTTGTCCGCTTGCGTGCTGAACTCATTGGCGATCGCAAGCTTGAAGTTGGGATTCCAGTTGGAGAAATCGCCGCTGATGGTCTCGACTGCGCGCTGCTGCCCATCGACGTAGAGGCGCGCGTTGCCCTGAGCATCGCGGACGGCTACCACGTGTTGAAGGTCGGTATTGACAGCGTTGGATGGACTGTACAGCTGGCGGCCTACGCCGTTGTTGCCAGTCGTGGTCGTACGTAGGCGCATGACGTAGCGATTGCCGTCCTGCGCGAGCGTGAAGTTACGATGGCCGGCGTTCAGGGAGAAGGTGATGATTCGCGCAGGGCCACCTTGACCTAGCGTCTGCGGCTTCACCCAGGCTTCGAGGGAGATCTCGTTGCTAGCGCGGCACGCGTTGAAGATACGATCGCTGCCTGTCGCGGCAGTGGCGCGTGTGGCGCCGTCGATCTCAGCGGTGCGCTCTTCCCACTCGTAGTTTGTGTTCTCGAAGAGCAGGTCAGCGGGCGTCTCACCGGGGCTGGCGGAGCGGTCGAAGACTCGCCGGCCCTGGCCTTCGTCGAAGATGTACAGGGCCTCGGCTGCCTGGTCGTGGCGTACGCCGTTAGCGGCACGCGTGTAAGGCGTTACTAAGTGGATGCGCTCGACGTTGTCGAGGTCTCCATGGAAGCCCACGCCCGAGTCGACCACAGCCACGTTGACGCCGTTGCCGCGGTACTGGGCGTTGGGACTGTTGGCTTGGGGGGCCTTGTTCGTACGGCGCGAGGCAGTAGAGGCGCCGAGCACTTCCCGATCCAGCGATAGACCGGCAACGTGCGGGTCCATCGCCAGCGCCTCGAGGGAGTTCGCCGGCAGGCTGACGGCCCGCATGTTCAGCGCGTCGAACTCCTGCGTGACCACACCGCCAAGGGCTGCCAGTCTCTGCGCGTCGAACAGCTCCGGTCGGTCGTCCAGGTACGCAACGAGGTTCACCCGCTGATCTCCACCCATGGCGAGCACGGCGGCGAGCGCTGGACCGATCTTGTCGCTGACACTCGGGGTGACGCCATCACGAGCGGCGCTGCGCTGGGTGCCCTGGGCGGTATCACCCACCGGGTCGCCAGGCAGGGTGTCGATCGCACCGGAGGGCGGGGCCTCTAGGTCTGGCACGTCGCCCGTACGCTGGGACCAGGGAAAGCCAGCAGATTCGAAGCTCGCTTCGGCGCCAGGCACCATGGGGTCCAGCGAACCTCCCGCGTGCGCTCCAGGCGCTATATCGGTGGCTGCAAACAGCGCTTGTGCCTCGGTTGGATCCGAGGGTGCGCGTGGTGACAGTGCGGTAGCCGCCGAGATGGCGACGACGACGGCGATCCCGAGGGAAGTACTCTTATTCACGTTGATCAGCCCCAAAGGTGTGTGCCTGAAGATGCACGTATTTCATCAGGGGCCATGAATCCCGGCGGTGTCTTTGCGACGCGCTCCTCAGATCCAAGTGTGAATGTGTTCAAGTAATCGCACGGTAAAGTGCTCATTACGCCGTTCTTCTTGACCGAACGCCGCGCGCAAGCGTGGCGAGCGCGTAGGTCGCTCCCTTGCGTCTCGCCTTGTCGCCTCCGTCCGCGGCGGTAGAGTAATAGCCCTCGCTGACCCTGCCGATCGCTTTGGGACCCTCGCTTATGCAACGCCGCCAGTTCCTCGCCACTGCTGCCTCGGCCCTCGCGTGGGCGTCGGTCGGAGCGGTCACGCCCCCGCGGCGCCCCCTGATCAAGGCGCCGCCGTTGCGCGTCGGCGATCGCGTGGGCCTGGTGAATCCAGCAACTGCTGCCTTCAAGCGTGCGCCGATCGAAATCATGCAGGAAGCCCTCGAGTCGCTCGGTCTCGAAGTGGTGCTCGGCGAGCATTTCTATGATCGCTTGGGCTACTTCGCCGGCGAGGATGAGGCTCGAGCATCGGACATCAATGGGTTCTTCGCGGACCCCTCGGTCCGGATGATCTTTGCGCGTGGCGGGTGGGGATCGGCTCGATTGCTCCCCTTACTCGACTACGACATGATCGCCAACAATCCGAAGGTGCTCCTCGGTTACAGCGATGCGACCGCGCTGATCAACGGCGTCCACCAGCGCACGGGGCTCGTGACCTTCCATGGGCCGTCGCCCCTGGATCGCTTCTCTGCGCGGTACTTCCAGCGGGTTGTGATGGCGGGTGAAGCCGTGACCATGCGCAACCCCGCGGGCGCTCCCAAGGACACGCTGGTGCCCGTCGCCCACCGTATCCGCTCGCTTTGTGGCGGCAAGGCCCAGGGGCCGCTGCTAGGCGGCAACCTCACCGTGCTCACTGCGATCATCGGCTCAGCTTACGTACCGGACTTTGGCGGTGCCATGCTGTTCCTGGAAGACGTGGGCGAGGCGGTCTATCGCGTCGACCGTATGCTCACGCAGCTGAAGCTCTCCGGGATCCTCGACCGTGTCGCCGGGATCGTCTTCGGCCGCTGCACGGACTGCGGACCTGGCACCGACTACGGCTCGCTCACGCTCGAGGAGGTGCTGGCCCGCCACATCGAGCCCCTGCGCGTGCCGGCCTTCAGCGGTAGCATGATCGGCCACATCCCTAAGCAGTTTGTGCTGCCCCTCGGCTTGAGTGCCGAGATCGATGCGGACCTCGGCACGATTCGCCTGCTGGAGAGCGCCGTCGCGCCAGTGGGCTAACGGCGCATCGCACACCCGTCACCGGTTCTCAGCCTGTGGATATCGCCTCCGGCAATCCTTGTTGCTAGGATCGAAGGTCACGGTGCTGCACTAGGGACGCGGCACCTCAACACCGATCGAATAACAACGATGCTAGGCGAGGGCAGTGTTGATGTCGATTATGTCAAAGAAGCGGGTGCCCGTAGGTGCTGGCTCGGCAGCGGTGTCGTTTCTGACACTGGCCTACTGCACAGCGTGGGCGCAGCTGCAGTTCACTGATGTCACGGCGAGTGCGGGCGTGGAGTTCTTCCAGACCGGGGACCATCAGGTGCCGATTGGCGCCGGTGCCGCCTGGCTGGACGTAGATGGCGACGGCGACGATGACCTCTACACCACGCAGATGGTTGGCTGCAATCGCTTGTACCTCAACGATGGGCAGGGACAGTTTACGGAAGTTATAGGTGCCGCTGGCGCCGACGACTGTACCGGCGTCAGCTTCGCAGTGGGGGCGGCGGACATCGACAACGATGGCGATCAAGATCTGTTCGTCGGCAACAAGGGGCAAAATCGCCTGTACGCCAACAGCCTCGTTGACGGTGAGCTGCGCTTCATCGACATCACCGAGAGCGCCGGCCTCGCCAACGACGGGGCGCGCACCACGGGTGTCATCACCTTCGGTGACTTCGATGCGGATGGCTTTCTCGATGTGTTCGTCGGCAACCACATCGTGCCCCCGGAGAGCCCGGAGAACGGGTTTTTGCCCGTTACCTGCACGCCGGACTACCTATGGCACAACAATGGCGACGGCACCTTTACGGACGTGGGACCTGGCACGGGCATCGCCCTATCCGGACTCCCCGAGTCGGCGGGCTGTGCCCTGGCCGCCACCTTTACGGACTTCGACAACGATGGCGACGCTGACCTCGCCGTAATCAACGATTTCGGTACGCAGAGCGGTACCGGAGTACCGAACCGCTTGTTCCGCAATGATGGTCCCGGCGTCCTGTCCTGGACCTTCACGGACGTAAGCGACGCGGTCTCCTTCGACTACCCCCAAGCGGGGATGGGCATCGCCGTCGGCGATATCAATCGCAACGGCTCCTTCGACTACTACTCGACGGACGTGGGCTCCAACGACTTCGCTTCGGGTGATCCCTTCGATCTGATCTTTGCCAACGTCGCGAAGTTTCTCGGCGTGGACGCCAACGATCAGGACATCTTCGGCGGGCGTGGGCTCGTCGGCTGGGGCACGGGGCTGTTCGATCTCGACCACGACGGCTGGGAGGACCTGATCGTCGTCAACGGGGGCGTGCCGATCGAGAAATTCCCGGCGACCTTCGGCGGCGCGGACTACCAGCACGAGAACCCGGTCTACCTGTACCTGAACAACTGGCCTAGCACCTTCCCCGAAGTCCACGAGCAAGTGGGTTTGACGGCCCAGAAGCTGTACCGCGGCTCCGCTGTGACGGACGTCGACGATGATGGTGATCTCGATCTGCTGTTCTCCACCTTCGAAGGCACCAACACGCTGTATCGAAACGACCTAAATCCGGCCGGGGACGAGGCGCACTGGGTGAAGGTGCGCGTGGAGGGTACCCTGTCCAACCGCGACGGGATTGGGACCCGTCTGCGCCTGACCACAGCGACGGGTGCCGAACTGATTCGAGAGGTGGACGGTGGTTCTGGCTACGCGGGTCGAAACACGCTGCAGGTGCACTTCGGGACCGGCTCGGAAGATCGAGCGGATATCAATGCGGTATTCCCGAGCGGCATCGAGACCGAGGTGCTCGACGTTTCCCTGGATCGCACGGAGACCTTTATCGAACCCCTACTCTCAGCACGCTTCGCCTCAGACGAGCAGGTGACGGGGCCTGCCGGCGAGACCTTCTCCTTGGAGTTGACCGTGCGCAACCACAGCGCCAGCACGCAGACCCGCGAGCTGTGGATTCTGCGCCAGACGCCGGCGGGGGCCGAGGTCGTCTTGCGCGAAGCCCGCGAGCTTAGCCTCGGTGCGGGCCAGTCCTTCTCCTTCGCCGTTGCCTTGCCCACCACACCTAATACGCAGCTTGGGCGTCACCGCATCATTGTGCGCTCAGGGGAGTTCCCCGACGTGCTCACGCAGCAAGATCACGTAGACATCAACCTCGTGGCTCCGTAGCAGGTTGGCTGGCCCTGAATGAAAGAGGCCGCTGAGGTGAACCCTCGGCGGCCTTCGCGTGAGTGGTGGGGGAGGCGTGGAGCCTCCCCCGAGTCATTCCGGCGCTCTCATTCGTTCGGCGTGTACAGATCGCGCACTCGGAACTGGCGGTAGGTCGGTACGCTTACGCGCAGGGCCAGGGCCACATCACCGTTGGGCGTCAGCTCATCGCCGCGGGCGAAGGCGAAGTCGATGATGCCCGAGTTGGCGTAAATGTTGCCGTTCTCCAGCAGCTGGGCGGAGCCCAGAGCGAAGGAGTAGCGCGGCGTGGAGAGGCTGCGCACCAGCGTGGCTTCCATGGTGTTCTCATCGAAGCTGTAGAGCTGAGCGCGGCTACCGCAGCCGTTCACGGGATCCGCGACGCAGCCGGACAGGGCGTTGCCGTTGTCGTACACCAGCATCTGGTTGTCGCCGATGAAGTTGTTGTCGTGCTGGTGGCTCTGCCAGAAGTCCGGGTCAGCGCCGTCGGTGAGGGTGAAGTCACCGTCCTTACCGAGGTTCCACTTCACCGCACCGCTGCCGAGGCCATCGCCGTAGTCGATGCCCATCATCCAGTCGAGGTGGCGGATGGACATGACGATGGTGCCGTCCGACTCGCGGTAGCCGAGGGCGTTGCTGTGCAGCCAGTCGTTGGCTTCCACCACGCCGTCCGGCTCACTGCCGGGGCCTTCGGGGCCGTAGTCATCCTGGGAGATGAACAGCGTGGGGCAGCCGGGGCCGTTGGTGACGCAGATCTCACCGAGGATGGCGAGCTTGTCGAGGTTGACGTGCTCGAAGGCGTCCCATTGCCAGATCACCTGCATGTTGCGATCGAGGCCGAGGATGATGTCGGACAGGATGTCGACGGGACCGTCTTCACCCTGGGCACCGTCGAGGCGGGCTTCCGAGTGGGCGAGGATGATCCACTGGCCGTTCGGCAGTTCGCGGGCCTCGTGGTGCACGGTGGTCAGCGGCACGGTGCCGCCGTTGGCGGTGAACTGCTCCGATAGGCGTCGGGCGTTGGTCTCACGCAGGGTATTGCCCACGAGATCGATCTCGCGCACGCGGAAGCGATCCGAGCCCGCCGCGGCGCCGATCAGCATGATGCGACCGCCGCTGGACATACGCGTCAAGGTCACTCCGCTCTCATCTGCCGCGGGCGGGTTGTAGTACCACACCACGTTGCCGTCGAGATCCACGGCGATTGGAGTGCCGCCATTGCCGGCTGTGGGGCCGATGAGGACGAAGCGCTCAGCGGTGCTCATCTCTTCCGTCGCGGCAGACTCCACCGTGACCTCCGGGATGTCCTCCAGCCCCTCCGGGATAGCGCCGCTGGTGAACTGGCGCAGCGGGCCTTGGACCACCTCGTTGCCGTTCGGGGCGAGTAAGACATGGTTGAGGTCGTAGGTGGTGTTCGGTAACAGGCCACCGACGTAGAAGTTCATGGCCGAGGTGCCATTGCAGGGCTTCGCGTTGGTGGAAACCGGCGCATCACCGCTGCCTGTCGGGGCGAACTTCACGGCCATGCGCAGGCCGGCGGGGCAGGCGGGGGCGCCGTAGATACCGACCAAGGGGTGGCGCGTCTCACGGATGCTCACACCCGGGGTCGGGCGAATGAGAAAGCCTGCGCGAAGGGTTTCGAGATTGACCCCGTCGCGCACGGTCATGGTGATGGCGTAGCGACCGACCTCGATCGGCGTCCATCGAAGGCCGTTGATCGACGTGTAGTCGTAAACCACCTGCTGTTGGCCACCGATACGGGTGACGGCGAGGCGGTAGGTCGCATTCTCCGGAGCGTTCTCCACGCTCCAGCTGATGGAGGTACCGGGCAGCTGCCCGGGAGGCAGATCCGATACCAGGTTGAGCTGAGCGTTCGCCAGCCCGGCAGCGAGTGCAAGGCCGGCCGCCACGAGCGGCCGAGTGTGTTTGAGGGTCATTTCACCATCCCTAGCGTTGGCGCTTTTCGAATACTGATTCGCGAATCAGTTTGCTTATTAGAGCGATCCATGGATGCCCCAACATATTGTCGAGACGCGTCAAATATAGCGAATGTTTTAGGGATCGTCGCGCCGATTTCGCGTATTGAATCTGCAGTAAATTGCTGCGATGAACAAACAAGTGTCCCAAACATAGCGCAGTCTGTTGATTCTGTTGTGTGTATCGCCGCACGCGACGGATCGGGACTGTCCTGCTTGGCCTTGAATCAGGAGCTTAGATATGAATCGCAGGTCGCGTTTCGAGAGCGCTCAGGCGCTTGAGGCCCCCACGACGGGGCCGTCGACCGGGGGCAGGGGGTACTTTAGACCGGTGGCGCAATTGAACAGGACGGCGTGGTCGGTGGGCCCGATGAGGCCTCGCTCGCGTGCCAGCTGCCATGCCACGTAGGTGGCTGCCCCTTCCGGGCACAGAAGCAGGCCTTCCTGGGCCGCAACTTGCGCAACGGACTGCGTCGTGTGCTCATCATCCACCGCGATGGCAAAGCCGCCGCTTTCACGAACAGCCTTGAGAATCAGGAAATCGCCGATCGCCGCCGGCACCCGAATGCCCGTAGCCACCGTGTGGGGATCCACCCAGGGTTGCGCATGGCTATCCCCACGCTCGAACGCGCGCACTATGGGCGCGCAGCCGCTTGCCTGCACTGCCACCATGCGCGGCATGCGCGCGTCGTCGAGCCAGCCGAGTTCACGCAATTCGGCGAAGGCCTTCCACATACCGATCAGGCCCGTGCCGCCGCCCGTGGGATAGAAGATGACATCGGGCAGGCGCCAGCCCAACTGCTCGGCGAGTTCTAGTCCCATCGTTTTCTTGCCCTCGATGCGGTAGGGCTCTTTGAGGGTGGAGACGTCAAACCAACCCTCACGTGCCCTGCGCTCACCTACCAAGCGACCGCAATCGTTGATATAGCCATCGACCCGGTACACGGTGGCGCCCTGCAGGGCGGTCTCTTCGATGTTGATCGCCGGAGTGTCCTTGGGGCAGAAGACATGACAGGGCAATCCGGCGCGTGCAGCGTAGGCGCTCAGGGCAGCGCCTGCGTTGCCGTTGGTGGGGATGGCGAAGGCGCTCGCGCCGAGTTCCCGGGCCATCGTGACCGCCATGACCAGACCGCGCGCCTTGAAGGAGCCTGTCGGCAAGCGGCCCTCATCCTTCACCGTGAGCCGTGCCCGCGATCCGCCGAGCCGAGGCAATTCCACCAGCGGGGTCATCTGCTCACCAAGGCTCACTCGATTGGCGAGATCCTGTACCGGCAAGAGCTCTCGATAGCGCCATAGGGTGGGCGCTCGATCGCGCAGGTCTTGGCGTCGAACGGCTCGACCTACGGCATCCAAATCGTAGTGGACGAGCAGCGGCGCGCCGCTCGGCGAGAGGTTGTGCAGCTGGCCTGCGGGCAGGCGTTCGCCGGTCTTCGAACAGCTCAGATGGGTAACGAAGCAGCGATCAACGGTGGTGCCCATAGGACAACTTCCTTGTTTTGCGGGGGTGGCGGAGCCTTGTGCTAGGCTCAGCCCACAGGCGTGCGCCTATCCTCGCACACTCCTAGATCAGCACAGCACAAGCAACGGAGCTCCCATGCCCTGGACCGTGGCCCCCCTAGCCTTCTCCTTGTTCGCGGCAGGGGTGGCCTGCCTGGCGCCGACGGTGAGCGCAGCGGTCACACCTGAGCAGCTCGAGCGGGCGATCGACGCGGATTACCCCTACCTCGGCCGCTTATTCGTTCACTTCCATCGCAACCCAGAACTATCCTTTCGTGAGGAGCACACCGCCAAGCGCCTGGCCCAGGAGCTTCTCGACGCGGGCGTGCCAGAGGTGACCACCGGCGTCGGTCGCACAGGAGTGGTGGCCATTCTGCGCAACGGTCCCGGGCCGGTGGTGATGATTCGCGCCGACATGGATGGCTTGCCCGTGCGCGAGATGTCGGGCCTCGAGTACGCCTCCGAGGCGAAGCAAACGAATATCTTCGGTGATGAGAAACCCGTCATGCACGCCTGCGGCCACGACATGCACATGGCGTCCCTGGTGGGTACGGCGCGCCGCCTGGTGGCCATGCGCGAGGACTGGTCTGGCACGGTGGTGTTCATCGGACAACCAGCTGAGGAGCGCATCACTGGCGCCAAGGCAATGCTCGACGATGGTCTCTACGAGCGCTTTCCGCGCCCGGACTACGCCCTTGCCCTGCACGTGGCGGCGGGCGAGCCGGCTGGGAAGATCGGCGTCAGCTCCGGTCTGACCTACTCGAGTTCGGACAGCGTGGATATCACCGTGCACGGCGTTGGGGCGCACGGCGCCTCGCCTCACCGCGGGAAGGACCCGGTGGTACTCGCCGCCCAAATCATCCTCGCCCTGCAAACGCTGGTGAGCCGTGAAGTATCTCCCCTCAAGCCTGGCGTGGTCACCGTGGGGTCCATCCACGGCGGCCAGAAGCACAACATCATCGGCGAGCGCGTCGACCTGCAGCTAACGGTGCGTTCGAATGACGAGGACACGCGTCGGCGCCTGCTCACGGGCATCGAACGCATCGCCATCAACGCCGGTCGTATGGCGGGGTTCCCCGAAGACAAGCTGCCCACGGTGACCTTCCTGGAAGAGTCCACGCCAGTCACCGAGAACGACCCGGCCCTCGCCTCACGCATCATTCCCCGCCTCCAACGCGATATGGGAGAGGACCAGGTGTACTTCGCCGAGCAGAAGGGTATGGGGGCGGAAGACTTCGCCTACTTCACGAAGACCACGCATGCTGTACCGGGCTTCTACTTCCGCGTGGGCGGCACCCTGGAGGCAGACCTGATTCGCGAACGTGACGGCGGTGCGCAGGTGCCCTCGCACCACTCACCGTTTTTCAAGATCGCGCCGGAACCGTCGATTCGGGCGGGCGTGAAGGCGATGACCCTGGCCGCGATCGAACTACTCGATACCCCGGCAGAGCCCACCGGGGCTGACGCCTCCCGATAGCCCAACCCTTGGCGCGGGAATCTCGCTCGCGATCACTCAACCCACTTGCCGCGCGCTTATGCGACCGCTGTCACATCTGATCGGCCACCCCCCGGTGGCGCGCGGGCGCGTCACGATCGCCTCCCTGCCACACTCCTTTCGAGCAATGCATAGACGCGCGGAAGGAGGCCCCCAGTGATCTGCGAGCGACTAGAGATGGTGAAGAGCGTGGTGGTGGGTGCCCTGATGGCCTTAGCGTTCGTCTTGATCGGTCCGCCGACGGGAGGCGCGCCCGAGGCGTTGGAGCCGACCGTCGCATTGGTGGATCACTCGCCCGCCAGCGGCGGTGAGTACCTCACACAGCTGATCAGCGAATGAGCGAAGGTGGGCTTCCCGGCTCGTCGAGATCGCGGTCCTAGCCGCGCCAGCTGCTTGGCTCATCGGGGCATCGGGCCACCGGTTCGGGTCGGCTGTCGACGAGGCCCGAACGCCAACACTCATCGAACACCGAGCAGTAGCACGCCTCGAAGCGGTAAGTGAAGCGCGCCTGATCGATCGCCGCCCACAACCCATCAGGCCTGCCATCGTAGGGGATGCCGAAGACGAGGATGCCCTCGCCGGGAGCGAGGACGCGGCCCCCTGGGGTGGTTGTGTAGGTACTCGCTCCAACGTCGCCTGATCCGCCGCCGCCCTGCGGCGTCGGCGGCCGTGTCCACTGCGGGTCATAGCTGTGGCGGATCAGTTCGCCTATGTGTCGGAGGGGCGTCTCATCATTCGCGTAGATCACGAAGGACTCCAGGCGCAGCGGACCCACACCGGTGTTGGTCAGGGCAAGCTGGATCACGCGTTCGCCATCCACCAGGTTGCTCGAATCGAGCTGGAGGTAAGGCCAGCTGTTAGCCTCTACCAACCGCTCCATGGAGTCGGCGTTTTGCACGGCGATGAAGATGGAGGCGGCCGAGGTGGCGAGGGCGGCGAGGCTGACGACGATGCCGAACCAGTCACGCCTCGAGGCGGGCGCGGGCACTTCGGCGGATTCGGGGATGTCTTCCATTGTGGCGCTCGAGGCGTGTTCTTAGGGAAATGAGCAGACGATAGCGGCCCACTAGCCGCCAGCCGGCGCCGTGCGCTGCCCGCCGAGCAAGCGCTTCACCGGCGCGGTGATCCAGTTGACCAGTCGCACAGCGTCATCGAGCACCAGGTAGTTCATCGGGATCAGTAACAGCGTAATGGCGGTGGCGAAGAGGATACCGAAGCCGAGCGATACCGCCATGGGCACCAGGAACTGCGCCTGGGTGGACTTCTCGAAGATCAGCGGCATGAGGCCTGCGAAGGTGGTGAGTGAGGTCAGCAACACGGGGCGGAAGCGTGCTCCGCCCGCCGCGTAGACGGCCTCTCGCACGCTGGCTCCTTCGCGGCGGCGCTGGTTCACGTAATCGACCAGTACGAGGCTGTCGTTCACTACCACGCCCGAGAGGGCCAGCATACCGAGGGCGCTCACAAAGCTCAGCGGCAGGCCCATGATCATGTGCCCGAGCATCGCGCCGATCACACCGAATGGAATCACTAGCATGACGATGAGCGGTTGTAGGTAGGAGCGAAACGGCACGGCCAGCAGCACGTAGATCCCGAACAGCACGAAGGGGATACCCGTGAACAGGCTGCCGAAGGACTCGCGTTGTTCGGCGGCTTCCCCCTCGAGAGAAAAGCGCACGCTGGGTAAGGTGGTGAGCTCGCCAGCAAGCCAGGTGTTGAGATCGGTCTTGATGCCCTCGACGTCGGCGCTCTCCTTGTCAACGTCGGCGGTCACGCTGACCTTGCGCGTGCGATCGACGCGCGTGATGGAGGCAAAACCGCGCCCCTTGCTCGCCAGGGCTACCTCTTCGAAAGGCACCTCGGTCCCGCTCGCCGTGCGAATCGTCATGCTCTCGAGGGTGGCGATTGACTCGCGGTCCACACGCGGGTAGCGCAGGTACACGCGCACCTCCTCACGCCCGCGCTGCACGCGCTGCACTTCGAGACCGAAGAAGGCCTGGCGCACTTGCGAGGCGAGATCCTCCAAGGTAAGGCCGAGGGATTCGACCTGCGGCTTGAGGGCGAGTTCGATCTCCGACTTGCCGGCCTCGAAGTCGTCGGTCACATCGAAGACGCCGGGGTAGGTGGCGAGACGCTCGCGCACCTGCGCGGCCACGACGCGCAGCTCATCGAAGTCCTGGCCCGTGAGCTGCACGTCGATGGGCGCGCCACCGCGGGCGAACTCAGCGCGTAGGTTCAGGTCCTCGGCCCCCGGTATGGTGCCGATACGCTTGCGCCAGCTCGCGACCACATCGCGCGTGGTCGGGCCATCGGGGCGCTGCTCCGCGGGTGTCAGCTCCACCAGCACGCGGGCCACGTTGCTCGCCGAGCCGCTCGGCTCCGTAGAGCCGAAGCCGCCGCCGCCCGTGGCGCCGACGATCTCGTAGATGTGTGTGATCACGCTCTCGCCCGTGGCGGGATCGACGAACTCCTCGCGCAGCGCATCGGCCGCCTCGCCCATGCGCCGGGCGGCTACTTGGGTCACCTCGAAGGAGGTGCCCGTGGGCATGGTCAGGCTGGCGCGGGCGGTCTCGCTCGGCACGCGCGGGAAGAAGACGAAGCGCAGGTTGCCGCTCGCCACGGTGGCGAAGGTCAGCATGCCGAGGGCGACGAAGCTCGCGAGCACCACGTAGCGGTAACGCATCGCCAGATCGAGGAAGGGTTGGTACACGCTGCGCACGAACCACTCCAGGGAGTCGGCGATGCGGCGCTGGACCCGCGTGAGCAGGCCTACGTCGTCATCGCGCATCGCATGCGAGCGCGCGTGCTTGAGATGCGCGGGCAGGATCAGCTTTGATTCCACCAGCGAGAACAGCAGCACGGGAATCACGATCAGGGGAAACTGGGAGAACAGCTTGCCGCGCGCGCCCTCGATGAAAAACAGCGGCGTAAACGCAGCGACGGTGGTCAGCACGCCGAAGGTGACGGGGAGCGCGATCTCCTGCGTGCCACGGATCGCGGCCTGCTCCGGCGGTTCGCCGGCACGCAAGTGGGTGTAGATGTTCTCGCCGGTAACGATCGCATCGTCCACCACGATGCCGAGCACCAGAATGAAGGCGAATAGGCTAAGTATATTGATCGTAACGCCGAAGACTGGCATCAGGGCGATGCCGCCCATGAAGCACACGGGTATCCCTACCACCACCCAGAGGGCGACGGACCAGCGCAGGAACAGGGTGAGCAGGATCAGGATCAGCAGGCCGCCCTGAATGGCGCTCTTGGTGAGCGTGCCCAGGCGCGCCTTCACGATCTCCGAGTCATCATCCCAGACGGTGATCGCCACGCCAGGGGGCAGGGTGCTGGCCGCGCGCTCCACGTAGGCCTTGACGGTGGTCGCGATCTCGATCGCGCTTTGCTCCCCAACGCGGCCGACTTCGATCACGGCGGCACCTTCGCCGTCGAAGGCCGAGGCCAAAGGTTCTTCGCTAAATCCATCGCGGACCACGGCAATCTCCGAGAGCGGGATGCGGGTGCCGTCGGCGCCGCGCACGGTAATGCCCTCGAAGTCGAGGCGCTCGTAGGCCTGGCCCTGCGTACGCAGCACGATGTCACCGCTCGGGCTGCGGATCTGGCCGGCGGCCAGATCCAGGGAGGAGCGACGGATCGCCTGCGCCACTTGTTCGAAGGTCAGGCCATACTCGCGCAGGGTGGTGTCGGAGACCTCGATCGAGATTTCGTAGTCGCGCACGCCAGAGAGGGAGACCTGCGTGATGCCCGGCAGGTTGGCGACGTCGTCGCGCACGCGCTCGGCGAGCTGGCGCAACTCCGCTTCGGGCAGTTCGCCGTGCAGCACCACGTCGACCACCTCGAAGCCGGTCTTCGGGATGTAGATGACCGGCTTCTCGGCGTCGACGGGAAAGGTGCTGATCGCATCGACCTGCACCTTGATCTCATCGAGCACATCCTGCGCGTCGTAGCCGCGGTCGATCTCCGCCGTGACCGATCCCAAGCCTTCGCCCGCCGTCGAGCGCAGGCGCTTAATGCCTTCGATCTCGTAGATCGCCTCCTCGATTTTGATCGTGATGCCCTGTTCCGCCTCCACCGGCGTGGCGCCGGGGAACGGCACGCGCACGTTTACCACGTCGATCTCGAAGGCGGGGAAAACCTCTAGGGGCAAGCTGCGCACGGTCATGAAGCCCGCGGCCAGAATCGTGAACATGAGGAGGTTCGCGCTGACGTCGTTGCGCGCGAACCAGTCGATCAGTCCCTTCATCGAAGGGCGCTCGCTGCCGCGTCGACGGCGGTCCCAGCCGCGGCGCCGCCGCCGCGCCGCGCGGGCGCGACGCCGTCCACGGTGGCCCTGACCAGCGTGCCGTCGGCGACCACGGCAAGCGGCGTGGTGACCACCACGTCGCCGGTGCTCAGGCCTTCGTCGATCACCACCTGGTCGTCCGTGAGCCAGGCGACGTGCACCTGTCGACGCTCCAAGGTGCTCTCGCTGGTGATGGTGAGCAGCTCGTTCGCGCCGCGCAGCGCCTGGCGTGGCAGGACGAAGACCCCGCTGAGGGTGCGTCCTTCAATGCGCGCCTCGACGAACTGACCGACGCGCAGGGGAGGGCGGCCTTCGTTCGCGAGGCGCGCATAGGGGTCGATCACCTCGGCGATGACGAACAGGCGCCGGCTGGCACTGTCGATTGCCCCGTCACTGCGTACCACGCGGGCGGGCCAGCCGTACGTACGGTCACCTAATTTTCCTGTCAGTTCGACCTTCGGTGAGGGGGCGGAGCCTTCGTCGTCGTCGCGATAGCTTCCGGGAAGGTCGACGTAGGCCAGCTGGCGACTAGATAGGGGTAGGCGTACCTCGGCGCGCTCTACGGAGTAGAGCTCAGCGAGGGTCGTACCGACGGCGACAAACTGGCCGATGTCCGCGCTGATCGACAGGACGCGACCTGCGTAGGGCGCGCGTAGCACCGTGCGCTCCAGGTCGACGCGGGCGCGTTCGAGCTGGGCCCGCGCTGATGCGAGGTCAGCGCGGGCTGCGGCGATCTGCGGTTCGCGCAGACCCAGGGGAGGAGCCTCGCGGCCGAGGGCCTTCCAATCGCCTGCCACCACCTCTGCCTCGGCGAGCTCCAACTCGAGGGCAGCCTGGGCCTGGGCCACGGCGGCCTCCGCGGAGGTGACGGCGAGCGTGAAGTTGCGCTCGTCAATGCGCACGAGTACGTCGCCTGCTTCGAAGAAGGCGCCGGCACGAAACTGCTCGGCGACCTCTTCAATGCGTCCAGCCACCTCCGGGATCAGAGTGGTGGCGGTGCGCGGCGAGACCGTGCCGTCACTGAGCAGCTCGATGGCGTACTCGGTGGGGACCAGGCGGGTGGCGTCGACGCTCACCACCGAGGCCGGTGGGGTGAAGCGCTGCGGCTCCGGACGGCCGGCGATCATCGCCTTGGAGAGGAGAAACCCAACCACCAACACCCCGACGGCCAACCCCGCCTTGAGTGCAGCTGATCCCACTTTGCTCCGCCCCATAGGTATCCCCTGATCGCTCTCATGGTTCGCTTCTGCCGCCCGTCTAGGCACGCTGTCGAACATGGATTCGCTAAGTCGGTGACTTCGCTCGAGCTTAAGGGACGGATGTGACGGCGACAGCAAAGATCCGTAAGGAATCGTTTGCCGTCGCGGTGCTTCTTGGGATCACTCGTCCGGATCAGGGTCCGGCGGCGGATCGGCTAGCAGGTCGGCCCAGGCCTGAATCGCCGCCTGCATCTGAGTCGCGTCCGCGTTGCAGTCCGCGCTCCAGCACTGATGGTTGTCCACGGCGAGGCGCTCGACCAGGCGTGAGGCCGCGGCCACCTCAAGGTTGACCAGCATGTTGTCGAGGGTCTGGGCGTGGGCTGTCTCCACCACCGGGTCGGCGAAGGCTGGGGAGGCCGGCCCGCCAACGAAGTGGCAGTTCGAACACATCGCCTCGCCGCGCACCAGCGGCCAGACGGTGGCTTGGAAGGCGGCGATGCTGAGCGCGTCATCGTCCGGCGGTGGTTCGTCCTCCGGCGGCGGCACGATGATGATGCCCACGTCGTCCTCGTCGGGAACCAGGCAATCGGGGCCCATGGCGCTGATCCAGGCGTCCACGAGGGCGATGCCCGCCGCGTCGGCGATGCGCTGGCCGGAGGGCGGCATCTGGCGCGGTCCGCGCTCGGCCATGCGCTGGCGCAAGATCGACCGCGCCGCATCGCCAGAGGCGATCAAACGTGGGTCTTCCACTGCGAGGTCGCCACGCACCGGTGCCACATCGCAGGCACCGATCATGTCCACGGTTTGCTCGAAGCGTAGGTCCAGCGCGCCCGGGGCGCTGCCGCCAGGGCGGTGGCAGCTGGAGCAGTTCACGTGCAGGTAGGCGCGCGCGCGACGGGTCAGGGTCTCCTCCATATCGTCCAGGCGCGGGAAGGCGGGCAGGTCCGTGGCGGGTGCGGGCAGGGGTTCCGTGAACAGGTCGATGCCCTCGAGCGTGGTCAGCTGGTTGGCGCGCCGTGGGCCGTAGGTGAAGAGGCTGTTGAGCTGGGGTGACTCGAGGCCCAGGCTGCCGCCGGCAGGGCCGAGGTGGCAGTCGAGGCACTCGTTCTCGCTCGGGTAGTACCACAGGGGCCCTGCCAAGCCTTCTGATTCTCCTAGGTTAATAATCGCACCGCCGCGCACGCGGGTGGCCGTGCGGGTGAGTGGATCCCAGGCGTAGGTATAGCCACGCAGGCGACCGTCCGTGTGCCTGGCGAGCACGCGCGTCTCCACGGGAGAGCCGTTCAGTTCGAGGGTTTGCAGCAGGACGTAGGTGTCCGGCAGGGTCCAGTCCCCGTTGCCCGTCTCCGGGTCGAGGCCCGCGTCCACGAAGGTGTTGTTCGGCAGGGCGAAGCCTTTGCTGTGCACGGCCTCTTCGGTGAAGCTGTCGACCAGGGTGGCATAGGGGATCACGGCGTTGGCGAAGGCTTCGAAGTCGTTGAGGTCGATGCAGCCCGTGTCCGCCAAGGCGTCGGGCCAGGGGTTGTTCTCGCTCGCCGCGTTGGGCGTCATGCGCAAGAAGCGCCCGGAGGCGATGTCCGTGAGGTACAGCTCGCCTTCGGCGTCCTCGAAGAAGGAGGCCGGGGAGCGGGTGGTGTCGAGCAGGCGTTCTACCGTGTAGCCGCCATCGTCGGCTAGGCTCAGGGCGAGGACGCGACCGCTGACGAAGTCCGCAAAGACGTAGCGACCGACCAGCGTGGGGATGGCGCTGCCGCGATAGACGTAGCCGCCGGTGATGGAGCTGCCGAGGCCCTCATCGTGGGCGTATTCGGCCGTGGGTCTGACCAGGTCGATATCCGTGCAGCCGATCGCGGGGTCGAAGCAGCGCGAGCCCTCGCGGATGCGCCAGCCGTAGTTGCCGCCGCCGACCACCACGTCGATCTCCTCCACCGCATCCTGGCCTACATCGCCGACCCACAGGCGGCCGGTGGCGCCGTCGAACTGCCACTGCCAGGGGTTGCGTAGACCCCAGGCCCAGATCTCCGGGCAGGGCGCCGCGCCGACGCCGCCGGTGGCGCAGGTGGGGTTGTCGGCGAAGGGGTTAGTCTCCGGGATCGTGTAGGGCGTGCCGAAGTTCACGTCGACGCGGAGCATGGCGCCAAGCAGGTTCGTCGTGTCCTGGGCATTGTCTTTGGGGTCGCCAGCGCCGCCACCGTCGCCCATGGCGATGTAGAACAAGCCGTCGTCGCCGAAGCCGATGCGCCCGCCGTTGTGGTTGGTGAAGGGTTGCTCCACAGTGAGCAGCTCGAGCTCACTAGCAGGGTCCAGCGTAAGACCACCGTCTTCGCTCACGAAGCGAGAGATCACAGACGTCAGCGGACCTGCGCCGTTGCTAGTTCGGGTGTAGGAGACGAAGACGAAGCCATTGAGGGCGAAGTCTGGATGGAAGGCCGCGCTGAGCAGGCCTCCTTCTCCGCTCGCGTCGACCCGTGCGGTCAGGTCAACAAACACGCTAAGGCCTGCCGGCGGATCATCCGGCAAGGCCTCGGGGTCGGGCAGGGCTGCGCTGTCGTAGCGGTAAATCAGTCCGCCGCGCTCGACCATGTGCCAGACCGTTGCCGGCGGCGGTGGCATTGCGTCATCGAGGGGTTCGACGGCTGGGGGGCGCAACAGCTGGATCGGGGCGGCGAAGTCGGGCAGGGACGGGAATGCGTCCGTAAGGCCCACGGTGGTGGTCGTGGTCGGCGTCGCGCCCGCGAGGCAGACATCGTTCGGCGGGCGGGTCGTCAGTCCGACCCCGTCGCTTTCGTCGTCGTCGTCTACGATCGTGCCCGTCGCAGGACCCTCGGGCAGCACGCCGTTGACCACGTTGCTGAAGCTCAGGACGATCGACTCCGGGCCCTCCTCGATGTCGTCATCGAGGAGGTCGACGACCACCGTCTGGCTGGTCACGCCGACTGAGAAGGTGAGGGTGCCCATCACGGCGAGGTAGTCCTCGTCCGGCGTCGCTGTCCCCGGATCCACGGAGTAGTCCACCATCACCGGCGCGTCGGGCGTTGCCGTCAGCGTGACCAGGAAGCTCAGGGGGGTGACCCCAGCGCTCGCTTCGTTGGCGCTGGCATCGGCGACCTGCAGCTGGGGGAAGAGGTCGTTGTCGACGATGGTGGCGATAGCGCCAGCCAGCTGAAACTCCGCACCTACTGGATTACTTAGTTCAAGTCGGAAGTTCTCATCGCCCTCGCGGATCTCATCGCCGACCACAGGCACCGACACGGTGGCCGTGGTTTGGCCCGCATCGAAGGTGAGCATGCCCGTGCGCCCGAAGAAGTCGATGCCGGCGGCCGCCGTGCCGTCCACGGTGGTGTAGTCGACCGTAACGGTGCTCTGCGACGCCCTGTCTAGGGTGATCGTGAAGATCGCATCGACGGCGCCATCATCGCCCTCGGTCACCTGGGTCTCTGCAACACTGATCCGCGGTGCTGGCGCGGAAGCATCGCCAGCAACCTGATCCGTGTTGACGGTGCACGCGGTCAGCAAGCTGGCGCTGGCAAGGGTGAGGGCGGCGGCCTTCGCCACCCGATCGGTGGGGATCATCACGCGTCGATTCCAAGTGGGCCTGAGCGCTGACGGTACGGCGCTCACTTGTAGGCGGTGAAGCTGTCTCCCGTCGAAGACACGGGCGCGAACGCCTTACCAGCAGGCGGCGGAGGTGTCACCGCCCGTCGTATCGACGGCGGTTCGCTGGCCTGCCGCGTTGATTGAGAAGCTCGAGCAGATCGCATCGTTTACCTGAGGCCCACCCTCAGTGGGCGTCGCGGTAACCGTAAAGGTGGTGGCGTTGGCGGTCGGAATGGTGAGCGTGTAGTAGCCCGCGTCCGTCACCGGATCGTTCAGCTCCGACATGTCGCCATAGCCGTTGTTCTGCAGGTAGTACTTCTCCTGCTCCGCGGCGACGCGCATCAGCGCAGCGGTGGCGTCGGTGCGGTTGCTGCGCCGGATCTGATTGGTGAAGCTTGGCAGGGCGAAGGCGCCGAGGATGGTGATGATGGACACCACGATCATCAGCTCAGTCAGGCTGAAGCCAGCGTTGTGCTTTCGAGTAATGCTCACGTGAACTCCAGAAGTGGCGTAGGCGAGGTCAGGTAGCGCAGGTCGGCGCGCCGGGGACCTCATCGTGGGCGACGATCTGCGGGCGACCCGTGGCGGGCAGGCGAAGAATGCGAGCGCCCGTGTTGCCGCGCTCGTCGCAGAAGATGATGTCGCCGCTCTGGGCGCCGCCACCGATAGCGCGGGTAAACCCGGAGGAGACATAACTCACGTAGATGGGCAGGCCATCGGCAATCGTCGTGATAGTGCCGCGCAGCCAGACGTCGTTGCGTAGAAGCACGTCGCCTGCTCCTGCGTCGAAGGAGGAGTCGTCGTCTACGTTTACGAAGACCGCATAACCAGTTCCCTCTGAGGAGCAAGCGGGCGCGTCGCTGATCGTGCTGCGGCAGACCGTTACGCGCCTACGCTGCTTGACCGCTTCCGAGCGACCCACGTACAGGGCGCTCAGCAGCGTATTGGTGGCCGCGTTCATGCGACTTGAGCGCACCTGGTCGATGAAGCTCGGCACGCCCACCCCTAACACCAGGGCGGCGATCCCCACGGAGTAAAGCAGCTCGACAAGCGTGAAACCGCGTTGAGTGTTCATGACCTCGAGTGTAGCCAGGCCTTGGGCTGGCGCCGGTTGAGGTGGTTCACAACTTGGACCACCGGGGTTTGCGGTGCGACGTAACCTGTCTTGCGCCCAGGGCAACCGGAATTTCATGTCGCGCGGCTGCGAACAGCGTGGCCTCGCCGCGAATCTCGGCGATCGGACTTGAGCCGCCCGGGGCGCCCGTGCACAATCCCCTCCGCAGCGCGTCAGAGGGTTCTCGAACGAGCCAGGCGGCTAAAAAGCAAGCGATTTTCGGCGCGAAAGGTGGCTGGCGTTGGCCGCCCCAAGTGCCGCCCGGCGACTCGGAATCGGGGACTGGAGTGAGGCACATAAGCGTCGTGTCGCTCGATTTGGACGACACGCTCTGGGAACTAGGGCCGGTCATTCGCCGCGCGGAGCAAACGCTTCAAGCCTGGTTGCGCCAGCGCTACCCGGCGGTGAGCGAGCGATTCTCCTCGGCGGACATGTTTGCCATGCGCCCGCTGATGCTCGAGCGCTACCCCGAGCACCGCCATGACGTGTCGACTCTGCGTCGCGCCACCTTGCGCCATTGCTTCGAGGCCGTGGGCGCACCGCGCGCCGGGGCGGACGACGCATACGGCGTGTTCTACGCGGTGCGAAACGAGGTGAAGCTGTTCGAGGAAGTGCCGGCGCTGCTGGCCTGGTTGAGTGAACGATTCACGGTGGTGGCCTTGACTAACGGCAACGCCGACCTCGAGCGGATCGGCGTGTCGACATACTTCGAGCACGTGGTGACGGCCGCGAGGGCGGGGGCGTCGAAGCCGGATCGGGCGATCTTCGAGATGGCCAGGGCGGCCTGCGGGGTGCCCGCATCTCAGGTGGTGCACGTGGGCGATCATCCCGGCGCTGACGTGGCGGGTGCTCTGGGGGCTGGCATGCACGCGGTGTGGTTCAACCCCGCGGGCCACGCCTGGCCTCAGGACATAGAGGTGCGACGGCACCCGAACCAGGCGCATCAGGAGGTGCGGTCTCTGGCGCAGCTGCGGGCATTGCTGCAGCCTGCGGCGAGAAACGCTGCCACGACGGAACAGACTGGGAGAGGGTAGGGGTTTGGCAACCAACATTCTGGCAGAGGATCGGCCGGCGAGCGTCGCGGCGCCGCAGGCGCTCGAGGTCGCCATCAAGCGCGCCCTGGGCTGGCTTGATGACAACCAGGAAGACGGTGGTTACTGGGTAGGCATGCTCGAGTCGAACTCGTGTATCGAGGCCGAGTGGCTGCTCGCCATGCACTTCCTCGGCATCGACGATGGGCCCAAGCGCGACGGTTTGGTGCGCGCTCTGCTGGCAGAGCAGCGCGAGGACGGCTCCTGGGAGACCTACCACGAGGCGCCGCGGGGCGATATCAACGCCACAGTGGAGAGCTACGCCGCCCTGCGTGCATGCGGCTTCGCAGCCGATGATCCTGTCATCGTTCGCGCCCGCGAGTGGATCTTCGCCAACGGCGGCCTCGGAGGCCTGCGCGTGTTCTCTCGCTACTGGCTGGCGCTGATCGGTGAATGGCCGTGGGAAAGCACCCCGAATCTGCCTCCCGAAATCATCTTCCTGCCGAGCTGGATGCCCTTCAACATCTACAACTTCGCCTCCTGGGCACGGGCGACGATGTTGCCCCTGAGCGTGCTGTGCGCACGGCGTTCGAGCCGACCGCTGGCGGCGCAGTCGCGCCTCGATGAGCTATTTCCGAACGGCCGCGACGATTTCGACTACCGCATGCCCAACACCAAGTCAGGCTCGTGGCGCGAAGTATTTCTAAAGGCAGACCGGGCGCTCCACGCCTACCAGAACTTCGGTATCACGCCCGGGCGCAGTGCGGCCATACGGCTGGTGCTCGACTGGGTGGTGAAGCACCAGGATCAGGACGGCGCCTGGGGTGGTATCCAACCGCCCTGGATCTACAGCCTGCTGATGCTCTACGAAGAGGGCTACTCCCTAGAACACCCGGTGCTCAAGCGCGGCCTCGACGCCCTCGACTCGCACTGGTCCTACGAGCGTGAAGGGGCGATCTACATCCAGGCCTCGGAGTCGCCCGTTTGGGATACGCTGCTGTCGCTGCTCGCCATGCAGGACTGCGAGTGCGATTACGCCGCGACGCCATCCATGCAGCGCGCCGTGGAGTGGGTGCTGGAGCAGCAGGTGCGGGTGCCTGGCGACTGGAGCGTCAAGGTGCCGAACGCGACGCCGGGCGGCTGGGCCTTCGAGCGCGCCAACCTGCACTACCCGGATATCGACGATACGGCCGTAGCGCTTATCGTGCTCGCGCGCCTGCGCGGCGCTTACCCGGATCAGGCGCGCCTGCAACGGGCGATCGACGATGCGGTGGGCTGGACTCTGGCCATGCAGTCATCGAACGGTGGCTGGGCAGCCTTCGATAAGGACAACGATCACGAGATCCTCACCCAGCTGCCCTTCTGCGATTTCGGGGAGGTGCTCGATCCTCCCAGCGTCGACGTGACGGCCCACGTGGTGGAGGCCCTAGGTTTGCTTGGCATGGATCGCCGGGAACCCGCGCTGGCCAAAGCCCTCGACTACATTCGCCGCGAGCAGGAGCCCGACGGCAGCTGGTTCGGTCGCTGGGGCGTGAACCACATTTACGGCACGGCCGCCGTGCTGCCGGCGCTAAAGGCCGTAGGTGAAGATATGCGTTCGGTCTACGTCGTGCGGGCGGCCGACTGGCTGGTGCAAACCCAGCGCTCTGACGGCGGCTGGGGCGAGAGCTGTGCCTCGTACATGGACGCGCGTTCCCGGGGCAAAGGTGAGAGCACGGCCTCGCAAACTGGCTGGGCCCTGATGGCCTTGATCGCCGCCGACAACCGCCGCTACCGGGAGTCGATTCAGCGCGGCCTGGACTACCTGACCCTTTCACAGCTCGACGAGGGCACCTGGGACGAGCCCCACTACACGGGGACTGGCTTCCCCGGCTACGGCGTTGGCGCGCGGCGTGATCTCGACCAGAAAGGCCAGAAGCTCGAGCGGGAGCTGCACCAAAGTACCGAGCTTGGCCGTGGTTTCATGATCAACTACAACATGTACCGCCACTACTTCCCGCTCATGGCGTTGGGAAGGGCGCGGCAGTACCTGGCCTCGCTGACCTCTTAGGCGACCCCCGTCACAGGGAGGGGCGCCACACCTCGAAGCGAAAGATGCGCAGATGGCGTTCGCCGCCGCTGCCAGCAGGCGCGTGGGCGACGCGCAACTCGTAGTCGCCGGCGGTGATCTCGTCGGCGGGTATGCTCAGGGTGGGCCGCCTGGAGCCTAGCGTGTCCGCGCGCCAGCTCGGCGATCCGCCGGCCGCAGTGAGTTCCAGGCGCCAATCCACCGGCTCTGCCGTGCGCAGCTGCGGCAGTAGGTCCAAGCGTTCGGCTCGAGGGTCGAGGCGCACGGCAGGGATGCTTTGGGCGTTGGCCCAGGCGGCCATGTGGTCGGGCACGCTCACCACGGTGACGCTCTCCCCCGCGGGCGCCTCGTACGGCGAGATGATCGGCTGCGGCCTCGGGGTGGTAGCCGCACCCCCGGCCGCCCACCAGATGACGAACGAGGCGAGGAGCAAGGCGAACGCGGACCAGGCGCGGTGAGGGTGTGATCTTTGGACGCTGCTAGGTTCCAGCACCGTCGCCGTCACCTCCGACCGCCCGAGCTCACGCGCCAGGCGCAGCTGCTTGGCGAGCTCCGACGGCGCACCTTGCACAGACTGCTCGAAGGCGCGCGCCTGGGCCGGGTCGAGACGTCCGGACAGGTAGCGTCGCAGCACCTCTCGCGGCTCTATGTACGGCGAGCGGCTTGCCTGTCGCAGGCGCAGGGGATGGCGGGTGGTGTCGGGGGCCAACGGCACTCATCTCCTTAGGGTGAATCGCGACGATGTGATCGTAGTCCGGCCCCGACCGGGCGGACTACGGACGTGCTCTCCTTATAGCGCTAGTCCTCGAGCGACACGATGACCGGACACAACTTTTCACGCCCGCGGCGAGCTTCGTTAAACTTTCCGCGTGCTAGCTCAGGAGAACACCCTATCAATACGCCCATTGACGCCCCGTTGATCCCCCTCGACGCTGCCGCTGTCCGCCAGCTGGTGGACGTTCTGTCAGGCCGACGGACCATCAACTTGTTCGACGATCGCCCCGCCCCGAAGGCCGCGCTCATCGATGCGATCGACGCGGCGCGCTGGGCGCCTAATCATCGTCTGACGCAACCCTGGCGCTTTCACCTGCTCGGTGAGCAGACGCGGGATCGGGTTATCGACCTGGAGGTGGCCCTCGCCGTGGCGCGCAATGGCGAGGCGGCAGGCCCACGCCGTCGCGAGCGCTTGGGCGCGATTCCTGGCTGGTTTGTCGTGACCTCCGCCCTGTGTGGCGATGAGCTGACGGATACGGAGAACTACGCAGCCACGGCCTGCGCGGTGCAAAACCTCTCCCTATACCTATGGGCGCGCGGCGTAGGTCTGAAGTGGACTACCGGTGCGATCACTCGCGAGGAGCGCTTCTATGAGATCCTCAGCATCGAGGCGAGCACGCATCAGGTCGTCGGCATGTTTTGGTACGGATATCCGGCGATGGTGCCCGAGCAGAAGCGCTTGCCCTGCGAGGAGATCGTCTCTCACCTGCCCTGATCCGAGATGTGATCGAGGCATCGATCGGAGTCCTTTAGGAGTGTTGGAAAGATGACCCGACTGACGTTTGTCGAACCTGACGGTCGCCGCCACGATGTGGATGCAGACGATGACATGACCGTGATGGAAGCTGCGATCGACAACGGCGTCGACGGCATCGAAGCGGTGTGTGGCGGTGGACTGAGCTGTGCCACCTGCCACGTCTACGTGGATGATGCTTGGGTGGATCGGCTGCCTAAGATCGAGGTGGGCGAGGAGCAGATGCTAGGCACCACGGCAGCTCCTCGTCAGCCAAATAGTCGCCTTAGCTGTCAGCTGGATATCGAGGCGGATGTCGATGGCCTCGTGGTTCACCTGCCGCCCTTCCAGAGCTGATGGGTTTGCCCTCGCGGGCTAGCGGCTAGCCCTGCGCCGCCAGCTCCTCTAGGCGTCGAGCCACCTCATCCGGTGAGGTCGTGCCACGGGCGATCAGGCGGTAGGCTGCGGGCACCACGAAGAGGGTCAGCAGCGTCGCCAGAGAGACGCCGGAGAACACCACCACGCCGAGGGTGGCGCGAGACTCGGCGCCGGGTCCCGTCGCGAGGATCAGGGGCACGGCTCCCATCACCGTCGAGATTGCCGTCATCAGCACGGGGCGAAAGCGCACTCGCGCGCCCTCGATGATCGCCTCTTCGAAGGGCGTTCCCTCATCGCGCATCTGGTTGATGAACTCGACGATGAGAATCCCGTTCTTGGCGGCGATGCCGATCAGCATGACGACGCCTATCTGGCTGTAGATGTTCAAGGTCTTACCGAAGATCATCAGGCCGATGAGGCCGCCGGCGATAGCCAGGGGCACGGTCAGCATGATGATCAGCGGGTGGCGGAAGCTCTCGAACTGCGCCGCCAGCACCAGGAACACCACAAGCATGGCGAGGCCGAGGGTGAACAAGGTCGAGCCAGAGGATTCGCGGTACTCCTGGGATTCGCCGCGATAGTCGATGTTGGCGGTGGGGGGCAGCTCCTCGGCCACCACCTGCTCTAGGAAGTCGAGGGCCTCGCCGAGGGAATATCCGTTGGCGAGATTGGCGGAGATGGTCACCGCCCGCATCCGGTTGTAGCGATTGAGCTCCGCGGGGCCCGCGCGGTCACTGATCGTGAGCAGGCTGGCCAGGGGGATGAGCTCGCCGGAACGCTCGCTGCGCACGTAGATGTTGCTGAGATCACTCGGGCTCGCGCGCTGGTCCTCCTCCGCCTGCAGAATCACGTCGTATTCCTCGCCCCGGGTGATGTAGCTGGCGACGCGCTGATCGCTCATCATCGCCTGCAGGGTCTCGCCGATCGCAAGTGTGCTGACACCGAGCGCGGCCGCCCGCGCCTTATCGATGCTGACGGTGAGCTGGGGCTGGGTCTCGATCAGATCCGAATCTACGCGCGCCAGGCCCGGATTGCTCCGCGCGCGTTCGATGATGGCGTCTCGCCAGGCGGCCAGGTCGATGTAGTTGGTGCCGCCGATGACGAATTGCACGGGTTTGCCACCTCCGCCACTCGATAGGCCAGAGCGCATGAAGGTGAACACGCGCAGATCGGGGATACTCTCCCAGCGCTGCTCTAGCTGATCCATGGCCTCGTAGGTGCTGAGGTCGCGCTGCTTCCACGGCGCCATGGTGACGATGGCGATGGCGCTAGAGGGCGAGGACGCGCCCCAGCTCGGTGCTCGCACGAGGGCGCGGCGGACGGCGCCTTCTTCTACCAGTTCCAGCATCGGCGCTTCCACCTCCACCAGGTGTCGCTCCATACGCTTGAGGCTAGTGCCCTCCGGCGCGCGGACCTGAGCGAAGAAGCTACCCTGATCTTCAGAAGGTGCGTATTCCTTCGGCACGTACTGCAGGAGGAACCAGGTGCTAGCGGCCACCGCTAGGGCCACCAGCACTACCAGGGCCGGTGCGCGCAGCGCCGCGCTCAGGGCGCGCGCGTAGCCGTTGGCGATCGCTTCGAAAGCGCGATCGAACAGGCGCGCCTTGGCTGCCTGGCCCGTTGGCGGTCGGGCACTGAGTAGCTTCGAGCCAAGCACCGGGACCAGGGACAGGGCCAGCACGCTTGAGAAGATCACCGCCGCAGAGAGCGTAACCGCGAGCTCAGCGAAGATGCGCCCCACCGCGTCCTGCAGGAAGGCGATCGGCGCGAACACGGCCACGAGGACGGCGGTGGTGGCGATGACGGCGAAGCCGACTTGGCGCGTGCCGCGAAAGGCGGCCAGCAGTGGCGCTTCGCCCCGCGCCACGCGACGCTGGACGTTTTCCAGGACGACGATCGAATCGTCCACCACCAAGCCGATGGACAGCACGAGCGCCAGCAGGGTGATCAGGTTGATCGACAGGCCGAAGCCGGCCAACACGCTGAAGCTCGCGATCAAACACACGGGGATGGTGACGAAGGGGATCACCGTGGCGCGAAGGCTGCCTAGGAACAGGAAGATCACCAAGCCGACCAGGGCCGTAGTCAATGCAATTGTTTGGTAAACGCTGGCGATTGCGGCCCGGATGAACACCGAGTCATCGCTGCTTTTGACCAGGGAAATGCTGGAGGGAAGGGTCTTGCGCAGGCGGGCGGTCTCCTCTAGTACGGCCTCGATAACATCCACCGTATTGGCCGTGGTCTGCTTGACGATACCCATACCGACGGAGTTCTCGCCGTTGGTGCGGAAGATGCGGCGATCGCTGCGCGGCGCCACCTCCACGCGGGCCACTTCGCCGAGCCGGATGATGTGACCGTCTTCGCCTTGGGTGATCACGAGCTGGCGGAAGTCGTCCGGGGAGTCGTAGTCGCGCAGGACTCGAACCGGGAACTCGCGGTCGACCGACTCGATGCGCCCCGCGGGCAGCTCCACGTTCTCCCGATCTAGGGCCGTCTGAATGTCGGCCACCGTCAGGCCGCGGGCGGCCAGGGCGAGCCGGTCCACCCAGATGCGCAGGGAAGGACGGCCCACACTGCTCACGCGCACGGTGGCCACGCCGGGGATGGCGGCGTAGCGATCCACAACGGATCGTTCGAGGAAGTCCGTAAGGTCCATCAGGCTCATGGCCGAGGAGTTGGCGGTGATGTAGATCACCGGCCGCGCATCGCTGTCGCGCTTACTCACCTCCGGCGGCTCGGCGCCCTCGGGCAGGTTGTCGGCGACCCTCGAGAGGCGATCGCGCACATCGTTGGCCGCCTCATCGATGTCGCGCTCGAGGGAGAACTCGATGGAGATGTTGGACTCCCCGTCCTGGCTCGACGAGCGCACGTTGCGCACGCCCTCGATACCGGCGACTTGGCCCTCCAGCAGCTCGGTGATGCGGTTGTCAACGATCTGAGCCGAGGCACCAGGGTAGTTGGTGTCGATGGAGATCACCGGGCGCACCACATCTGGATACTCGCGCACGGACAGCTGTTTGAAGGAGAGCAGCCCAAAGGCGATCAGCAACAGGCTGATCACCGAGGCGAACACCGGGCGCTTCACCGAAACGTCTGAGAGCCACATAATGTTCTCCTAAGGGGCCGCTGCCGTCGCGCCATCGACGGCTAGGCTGACCTCGCTCGATTTGCGCCGGATTGGGGCGCCTTCGCTGAGGCGGATGGTCCCCTCCACGACCACTTCGTCGCCGGCGACGAGTCCGTCGGTAATCTCGACCAAGCCGGGGCGGCGAACCCCGAGCACGACCTCTCGCCGCCAGGCCGTGTCGTCCTCGTCGATAACGTAGGTGAAGGCGCGCTGAGCCACCTGGAAGACGGCCGCCTCCGGCACCACGATCGCCTCACGCGCGTTCGAGCTAACGTTCACTGTCAGCAACATGCCTGGGCGCAGGGCGCCGTCGGCGTTATCGATGTAGGCGCGGATCGTGGCGGCGCGGGTCACCGGGTCGACGCGCGAGGCGATAGTCTGTACGACGCCGGAAAACTCAGCGCGGCCGGCCCCACCTGTTCGCACGGCGACTACCGGATCGCCCGGCGAGATCACGCCGAGGTACAGTTCGGGCACACTAAAATCGAGTTTGATCCGCGAGATGTCATCCAGGGTGGTGATCGCCGTGCCGGGGCTGACCAAGGTACCTTGGCTCACCTCTCGGAAGCCGAGCACGCCGGCGAAGGGCGCGCGCACGAGACGGTCCTCCATTCGTGCGACCACCGTGTCCAGGCGCGCCTGCGCGGCGTTGCCTAGGGCTCGCGCCGTGTCCAGCTGAGACTCGGGGGCCAGCCCCTCGCGCGCCAGATCGGCCAAGCGCTCGGCTTGGCGCTCGGCATCGCGCAGGTTGGCCCGAGCCTCCTCTAGCAGGGCAGCTTCCTCCTCGCTGGTCAGCTCCACCAGCACAGCGCCTTCCGCCACGCGCTGGCCGTCATCGAAATGCACCTTGCGTACGGTCTCGGTGAGGTTGGCAGTGATGGTGACGGACTCGTTGGCGCGCGCCGTACCGAGTGCCTCGATGCTGTCCACCACGGTGCCTATGGCAACCGTTTGCGTAAGCACTGTGACTGGCCTCGGGGCGCTGCTTTCGCCGGTGAGGTTTGGGTCGTCCGAGCAGGCGCCGAGGAGCACCAGGCTGGCGATGGCGGGGATGGGGCTATGGGCACGTCGCATCATGGTGGGCCTTTTCGCATCAAAGCGGCTTTCGGTTTTCGCGTGCTACCATCGCGCGCTCCGCCGGAGGGGCGCTGCAATTTAGCGGTCGGGATCAGGGCGGCTGCGCGAATCGCGATTGCTCCCCGGACCGTAGCCCTATCCGCCGAGTCTCGCTACCACCTAGCCGTGCCTGTGGCGACGGAGTGACAAGATGAGCGACAGAATTGTAATCGTTGGCGCCGGCCACGCGGGTACGCAGGCCGCTGTGTTTCTGCGCCAAAACGGGCACAGCGGCGCCATCGCCGTGGTCAGTCAAGAGTCCGACGCCCCTTACCAGCGCCCGCCCCTATCGAAGAAGTACCTCACCGGTGGCCTCAGTGACGCGCAGATCGCCTTGCGCCCTGAGCAGTGGTTCACGGATAACGATGTGCTCATGTACCTTGGCGCGGAGGCGGTGGAGCTGGATCTCGACGAGGGCCTGGTCTCCCTGCGCGACGGCGAGGAGCTGAAGTATGACCGCCTCCTGCTGGCCACCGGCAGCCGCCTGCGCCACCTAGTGGTTCCCGGCGCTGATCTGCCCAACGTGCACTATCTACGCACCGCGGAGGACTCACGAAAGCTGGGGGATGCGCTCGGTGAGGGCGAGCGGGTGGCTGTCATCGGTGGTGGCTACATAGGCCTTGAGGTGGCCGCGTCCGCGCGACAGATGGGTTTGGAGGTCACCGTGCTCGAACGCGCTGATCGCCTGCTGCCGCGGGTGGCGTCGGCGGAGCTCGCGGGCGCGATAGCCCGCCTGCATCAGCGAGAGGGGGTGAACGTGCGGTGTGGCGCCAACGTCACCGCACTGAAAGGCGATGATCGCTGCGTACGGGCGGTGGCGCTCGAGGGCGGCGAAGAGGTGCCAGCCGATGTGGTGGTCATCGGTATCGGCGTCACCGCGGAGACCACCCTCGCCGAGGAGGCGGGCTTGCGCGTGGATAATGGCATCGTCGTGGATGAGTTTTGCCAGACCTCGAATCCGCGCGTCTACGCGGCGGGCGACTGCACGAGTCACCCGAATAAATTTGTTCGCCACCGCGTGCGACTGGAGAGCGTGCCAAACGCGACGCAACAGGCGCGTACGGCCGCAGCTGCCATGACCGGCACGCTGGCCGCTTACACGGAGGCGCCATGGTTCTGGTCGGAGCAGTACAGCGTTCGCATGCAGACGGCGGGGCTCCCCGACGCGCGCTACGAAACCGTGCTTAGGGGTGATCCGGCGAGCGACGCCTTCGCGCTGTTCCACCTAGACGGGGGCCGCTTGATGGGCGTGGAGGCCTTAAACCGCGTGCAGGAGTTCATGTTTGGACGCAAGTTGATCGAGGCCCAAGTGGAGGTGGATGAGCGTCTCGCCGATGAGTCCGAGTCCTTTAAGAGCATCGCAGAGTCCTTGCTCGGTTAAGCGTTGACCATAGGAAGATCGAGTTGACCACCGCTGGCTCGCCTGCCGCTGTCGCCCACGGCACCGCCTATCGCTACTACGCGCCGATCATGGCGGCCTTCGTCACGGTGCTCCTGTGTTCGAATCTGATCGGCCCGGCCAAGGTGGTTGGCCTAGAGCTGCCCTTCGCTGTGCCGGTGATCGGTACCCTGCTCGTGTTTGGCGCCGGCAACATCTTCTTCCCCATCAGCTACGTGTTCGGCGACATCCTCACGGAGGTCTACGGCTACGCCCGCGCGCGCAGGGTGATCTGGGCCGGCGTGGCGGCGATGAGCTTTGCTACGGTCATGTCCTGGGTGGTGTTGAACCTGCCCCCCTCGCCCGACGAGCCATTCAACGCCACGCTCCAACCCTCTCTAGAGGTTGTGTTTGGGTCCACGTGGCGCATCGTGGTCGCTTCCTTGTTAGCCTTCTGGGCGGGCGATTTCGTCAACTCCTACGTGTTGGCCCGAATGAAGGTGGCCACCCAGGGGCGCTGGCTCTGGGCGCGTACAATCGGCTCCACGGTGGTAGGTCAGGGCGTCGACAGCCTGATCTTCTATCCCGTCGCCTTCGGCGGCATCTGGGCGAGCGAGACCTTGCTTGCGGTCATGGCCTTCAACTGGGCGTTCAAGGTGGGCGTCGAGGTGGTGATGACGCCGGTGACCTACGCGGTGGTGGGGCATTTGAAGCGCGCCGAGCAGGTGGACGTCTACGACAAGAGCACCAACTTTACGCCCTTCTCCCTGGCCGACTAGGCGAATCGCCCCGACGCTCTTATCCTCTCGAGGGCCTGCTAGCCCTCCCTGTGTTACCAAGCTAGTGTGCTGTCCCAGAAGTTCGTTGAAAAATACGCACGGGGCTTTTCGTTCCTGGGTGCGGCGCTAGGACGAGCGTGGCAGGCCCCACGGGAGGAGGAGCAACGTGCCTAGGGGCAAAATGTACCCGCGAATTCTTCAACGAACTTAGGGGACAGGACACTAGGTAGCGGGACTTGATCCGGGCCCGCAGTGTACATAAGGCCGGCGCCTCTGGCGCATTGCGACCGCGCTCGATGTGCTAGCCGCGTGCGGGGGTGAATCGCTACCATTGCTCGAACAACAACAATACGACGGGCAAGTGGATGGATGCGCAGGTAGATCACCAACGCAGTGTGCTGGGTCTTGTCGAAGAGGCCTTGGTCCAGCCCGCCGGCGCCCGCGGGGCGTGGCTGGCCGCGCGCTGCGAAGGAGCACAGCTCGCCCAGGCGCAACGTTTGCTTGCGGTTGCTGAGGGCTGTGATACGGCCAAGGCCCTGCCAAACGTGCTCGCCCCCGTACCGCTCGATAGCCAACACGGACAAGTGTTCGGCGCCTACCGACTGATAGACATAATCGGCCAGGGTGGCATGGGCGTGGTGTACCGGGCCCAGCGGGCGGACGGTGCCTACGACGACCAGGTGGCCGTCAAGCTCATCGCCCTCGCTAACCCCACTGCCGATCAGGTCGGCCGCTTCCAGCGCGAACGCCAGCTGCTCAGTGACTTGCGACACCCGAACGTGGCGACGCTCTTCGACGGCGGCACCAGCGAGCACGGCATCCCCTACGTGGTGATGCAGTACGTTGACGGCGTCGCGATCGATCGCTATTGCCAGGAGCAGGCGCTCAGCCTAAGCGATGTATTGGGTCTGTTCGAAACCGTGTGTCGCGCCGTGCAGGCTGCGCACCAGCGCTTCGTCATCCACCGCGATCTCAAGCCGGAGAACGTGTTGGTGGAGGCGAGTGGCTTTCCCCGTCTGATCGACTTCGGCATCGCCACTACGCTCGATCGCGAGTCCCACGCGGCCGATCGCACCCAGGTGCTGAGCCTGACGCCCGCTTACGCAAGCCCGGAGCAGATCCGCAATGAGCCGCTCACGGCGGCGACCGACGTCTACTCCCTCGGCATCATGCTCTACGAGCTGCTCGCCGGGGTGCGGCCCTACGACGTCTCGTCAATGAGCGTGTTGGAGGCGGAACGCTTGCTCACCACGCACGAGGCGGAGCGACCGAGCAGCGCCGGGGCTGGCGGGCGATTTTCCCTGAGCGGTCTGCGTTGGAAGGAGCTCGATGCGATCGTCCTGCGCGCGATTGAGGCCGATCCCCAGCGGCGCTATCAGACTGCCGGCGCGCTCGCCGATGATCTCGGCCGATTTCTGCGCCGCGAGGCGGTCAGTGCAAAGCTCGACACGGGCCTCTACCGCGTGCGTCGATTCCTCTCCCGGCATCTGGGAATCAGCGTGGCCAGCGCCGTCGCGGTGCTCGCCCTAATGGGAGGCTTGGTGGTGTCCCTGGCGCAAGCGGATAGGGCGAACCGGGAGCTGGCGCGCGCCGAGGCGGTACGCCAGTACCTCGAGGACATCTTGCTGGCGCCCCAGCCCTACGTGAGCGACTCCCTGCAGCAGGGTGAGGACGCCACCATCGCTGAGCTGCTCGAGGCGGCCGAGACGCGACTGGACAGTGACCTCGAACACTTGCCCAGTGTGCGCATGGATCTGTATCAGACCATCGCCAACGCCCAGATGTGGATGAACCTCCCCGAGTCCGCCTTGCGCAGTGCGCGCAAGGCGCTGGCCCTGGCTCGCGAGAAACCTAACGATAGAGAAAGCTTGATGGTCGCTCTGCAGCTCGTCGCAGAGGTGCACGATGATGCGGGCGACGCGGACCAGGCGATTGCCCTCTACGATGAAGCTAAGAACATGGTAGACGCCCTAGGGGAGCGGGCGTGGGAAGATCGCGTACACCTTTACAACAACTTTGCCGTCGCCCTGGCGGCGGCCGGCCGCTACGATCGGGCGCTTGCTATGCAGCGCGAGATCATGCCGATCCTCGACGACGCCGGCAGGGGCACCCAGTGGGGCATTCAGCTGCCAGCCAACCTTGGACGTTACCTGTTCGAGACCGGTGCTTTGCAGGACGCGCTGGTGGCCTATGAGCGGGCCCTGGAGAACGCGGCCGGCACCTCCGACTTCGAGTTCTCGGCCCGCTTGCTCGACTGGCGCGTGGGGGAGTACTACGAGTTTGCTCAACAGGCGCCTAAGGCACGCCAGTACTACGAGCGTGCGCTGCGCCTAGCCGACACGCCCTACGTGGATGCAGAAGAGGACGTCGCCAAGATCACCTTACTTCTGGCTCGCCTGGAGGCCACCGACGGGTCGTCGGTCGCGGCGCGGGAGACGCTCGATGCCATCGGCGAGGCCTTCGCGGACTACCTGGATCAGCCCGAGGCGTGGGTCTACCACCACGCGGCGGCGGCCCTGGCGCTGACCGAGCAGCGTTGGGGCGACGCACTGGCGGCCACGGCGCGTGCGCGGCGCCTAGCGCTCGCCGGTCGGGCCATCTCGAATGCTCGCCTCTTGCTGATGGACTACGAGCATGCCAAGGCGCTGGCGGGCGCGGAGCGCGATGCTGGACACGCGTTCGATGGGACAGCGTCCGCCGCGGTGGAGGCGATGCGCGAGGCCTACGACGGTCTGCGCCGCTGGGGTGGCGCTGAGCATCCTCTCGTGCAGCGAGCGCGAGAGGAGCTGCGCGCGCTCAGCCTTGAAGACCCGATCGTGTATCGTGAGCGGCCCGCTTCCGGGGCGCCGCGCTAGTCGCCAGCGGTGAATTTGGCGATCACCTCGGCGGCGGTCAAACGGGGCGCGTCGTCGGCGAACTCGTAGTGCTCTGGCTTGCAGTCGATGAAGATGTGCGAGTCGATGCGCGCGAAGGCCGACGTGTCGTCAAAGGCGCCTACGGCGGCGCTGAAGTAGCTCCCGTCACGCAGCCGCCAAAACAGGGCGCTGCCGCAACGCTCACAGGACCCCCGCTCGGCCCATACGGAGCTTGCGAACCAGCGTACGGGCCCTTCGACGTCGTAGCCCTCGGTGAACGCGACCGATAGCAGGGGCCCGCCGTTCCATCGCGCACAGTCGCGACAGTGGCAGCAATGGACCCCTTCCGATTCGCCCTTGCCCGTGAAGGACACGGCGCCGCATAAGCAGTGCCCCTGCGCCCGCATCAGTCGTTCTCCCAGGGTTGTTGAGGCGACGCCTTCAAGTAGCGCAGCTGGAACACCCAGCCGCGGTGCACCGTCTGTGACGGGACCTTTTGCAGGCGGATGCGCTCGCAACCATCTACCCCAGTCGTGTCGCCGTTGAAGATCGTGCGACAGCTCAACAGCGCGTACTCGGCGAGCGACCGTAGGCGGTCGGCTAACGCCTGCGGGCCCTCGCGAGCATCCAGCGCTTCGAACTCGGTGCTGCCTAGGGCGGTGAGCCCTAGGGTGTAGCCCTGAACGCGGCCGTCGTCGAGGGTGCTGGCCCGCGCAGACACCCACAGGCCGACCGGAAAGCGCTGTTCGTAGTCGGTGGCGAGCACACGTTTGGCCTGCGTGGCAGACCAGAGGGTGCGTGAGGGAGCCCACAGCACTGCCCTCGCTTGCGGGCAAGTGTCGAGCAAGGCAAACACGAATTGAGACAGGGCAACCGCCTGCAGCACGGCGCGCTTGTCCGCCTCCAGGGTCACTAGCACCGCGGCCGCATGGGCGTTGCCGGCGGGCCGAGCCGCCGCTTCGCCGAGCACGGGGTGCTGGTCAATGGGGGTGATCAGCTCGAAGGCGATTTGCGCGCTGGGCACGCCGACGCTCCGCCGCAGGGGAGGATCTTCGGTGGCGACAGCTGTGGGCGTGGCGTGCGTCCCCCACTTGCCGCGTACCTTCGCCACGATGGCCTCTAAGTCGAGCGTTGGGTAAGCATCCACCAGCACGACGGCGTACAGCTTAGCTGCATCTACCTCGCTGCCGTGCGCTTGCCCGAGCGCTTCGCTCAGGCTGCGCAGCGGCAGGCTGTCGAGAGTGGGTGCCTCGGGTGGCGGCGGTCGCGTTCGCCAAAGCAACATGTAGGCGGTGGCGGCGAACAGCAGCAGGAGCGCGAGGGGAGCCATAGGTCGGATCGTCTAGGCGGCGAACGTTGGGGAACGATAGCAGACCCGGACGCTCAGCACCCGACCGGGCGTGGCATGTCAGCCCTCATTGGGCACTAGCGACGACATCCACCGGGGCTGGCGTCTGCGGAGTTTCCCATCCGCCGCCTAGCGCTCGATACAGGTCGACGGCCCGTTGATTCATGCGGTTCTTCGCTGCCACCAGCGCCAATGCGGCGTTGCGATCTTCGCGCTGCGCGTCGAGCACGGCGAGGTAGGCGCCGAGACCGGTTTCGTAGAGGCGGGTGGCGATCTGAGCTGCCTCAGCGGTGGCCTGTGTGGCGAGCTTTAGGCGGTCGCGCTCCGCCCGCGCACCGGCGAAGGCCGCGAGCGCGGTCTCCGCCTCCTGCAGGGCGATCAAGGCCGTGCGATCCCAGGTGAGACGAGCGATCTGCGCCTCCGAAGTGGCGTTGTCCACTTCGGCGCGGATTGCTCCGCCTCGATACAGGGGCAGGTTAACCGCGGCACCGAGCAGCCAAGTCACGCTACTCGCCTCGAGCATATCGAGGAAGGACCCGGCGTCCGTGCCGCCAGCGCCGGTGAGTATGAGCTGCGGAAAGCGGATCTTGGCACTCGCCTCCAGGGAGGAAGTCGCCGCCTGCAGACGCCAGCCGGCCGCCGTCACGTCTGGTCGACGTCGCAGCAGATCGGAGCGCACGCCGACCTGCAGCAGAGCCGGTGGTGTGGGTTGGCCCTCTGCTGTCGCGGCGAGCGACTCCTCGAGTGCGCCTGGTGTCTTACCTATCAGAGCCGATAGAGCGAAGCGCTGACCTGCGACCTCGGCCTCGAGGGCGGGCAGGCGAGCCCGGGAAGACTCCAGCTGCCCTTGAGCACGCAGGGCATCCAATTCTGCGCTTAGTCCACTAGCAGCGAGATCTCGCGTGAGCGAGTACTGCTCTTCACTGATGCGTACGTTCGCGCGCTCCACCTCGAGCTGGGTTTGGAGGGCCCGCAGCTGGAGGTAGGTGGAGGCGATCGCGGCGGTGACCGTAAGCTCCACGCCGCGCCGATCCGCGGCGCTCGCCGCGAGATTGCTCTCGGCGGCGGAGATCTGGGCGCCGAGGCGACCGAACAGGTCGACCTCCCAACTGAGGTTGGCTCCCAGGTCGTAGAATTCGTTAACGTCGTCGATGAGCCCCGCCCCGTTCAGCTGGGACGCCGCGCCTGCGCCCTGGGAGCTCACCTCCGCCCGTCGCGCGTTCACTGCGAAGTCCAGCTGTGGTCGGCGGCCTGAGCGCGTACTACGCACAGCGGCGCCGGCTTGACGCAGGCGCGCCGAGGCGATGGCCACGTCTTGGTTCGCCGCCAGCCCCTTGGCGATGAGCTCGCCCAGCGTGTCGTCACCGAACAGCTGCCACCAGTCGACGGCGCTGGGGCCTTGGGTTGAGGGCTTGACGGCTGAGGGCGTCTGCCATCGCCTGTCTGCCGCAGTCTCAGGCACAGTGCTAGCGGGTTCCCTCACCGGCAGAGATGCGCAACCGCTCAGGCACAGCAGGCTGAGAGCTAGGGGCCAGGCAAGGCGATTCATGCGGCACCTCCGAGGGGCTCAGGGCTGTCGCCCACTGGGGGCGCGTGCCTTGGCAGCTTGGCGCTGGCGCGCGCCGCGCGTCTAGTCAGCCAAGCGTAGCAGGCAGGGGTGAAACCAATAGAAAGCATTAGTGATAGGGCAACGCCGCCGGCGATTACCACCGCTAGGGGAGGCCAGAAGTTGCCGCCGCTGATCAGGAGGGGGCCAAAGCCGGCCGTCGTCGTCAGGGAAGTCGCCACCAAGTGGCGAGTGCTGTGCACGACCTCATCCACCATCGCGGCGTGCTCGCCGGCCCGTGCCTTGGGGTTCGCCAGGATCGCGGCGAGGACCACGATGGAGCCGTTGATGGCCACACCGATCAGGCCCGCGCTGCCGATCAGGGGATTGAAACCTAGGGGGTAGCCGGCCAGGTAGAGCGAGAGCATGCCGAGCCCCACGGACAGGAAGGCCACGGCGCCGATCACCGCGCCGAGCAGCAAGCTCGAGAAACTCAAGATGATGGTGGTGGCCATCGCAACGCCGAGAAGCGGGGCGTAGGCCGCGAGGGAGCCGACGGCTTCGGCCTGTGATTCGCTCTCGCCTGCCACCTGCAAACGGTAGCCGGGCGGCAGGGTGAAGCCCTCCTCGTCAAGCCGTTGCAGAATCTCTCGTGTCACCTCGATGGGCAGTACGCCATCGGCCGTGTAGCCGTAGATGTTGTTGACGCGCTCGCCGTTGCGACGCGAGACGCCAGATTTCTCCGGCACGAGCGTGAGCTCGCCGAGGGCCGAGGTCGGGATCCACTCGCCGGCGTTCGTGCCGCGGGTCGACAGCAGACGTAGGTCGGCGATCTCCCGCACGCTGCCGCGAACGGCATCGGCCATGCGCACGCGCACGGCCAGCGACTCCGTATCGCGCAGTACGCTGCCCCCCACGCCGCCATCGAGGCTCGCCTGCAGCTGGCCGGAGATGTCGTCGAGGGTGAGGCCGCTTAGGTGCGCGGCGTACTCGTTCACGTCGAGGCGCAGCTTCGGCTGCCCCCCCTCGACGGACGCCGAGGAGTGCAGCAATCCTGGCACTTCGTGCATTGCCCGACGCACCTCGGCGCCGTAGCGGGCGAGTTCGTCCGGGCTCGGGCCGTACAGCTCGAAGGCTACGGGAGCGTCGATCGGAGGTCCTTGGCCGAAGGCGCTTACCACGATGCGCGCGTCGATGAACGCCTCGCTCAGTTTGCGCTGGAGGCGGGGCACCAAAGCCGCCGCCTCCGCCACGCTGGTGGCGGTCACGATTCCGTGCGCGTAGGAGGGCGTATCGTCTTGGTTCTCGACGGCGTTGTAGTACACCACCGGAAAGCTCGCGCCGATCACCCAGTCGATCTGCGCGATCCCCGCTTCCTCACGCACGCTCGCCTCGATGGCCCGGGTGCTCTTGAGCGTAGCGTTTACGGAGGTATCCGGCGACAACCAAACTTCGATCTCAAACTGATCACGGTCGGCGCCGGGAAAGAACTGCAGACCCAGCTGGGAGGCAGCTACGAATCCGCACAAGGCCACGCTAGCCGTGACCAATATCGTTCGCCGCGGCATGGCCAGGGCCGCACCGAGCAGCTTGCGGTAGGGTGCGCTCATCGGTCGAAGCTGCAAGCCGGCCTTCCACCAGGAGACCCGTGCACCGCTCGGCGTGGTGCCCAGGTAGCGCGCCGCTAGCGCCGGGATCACTGAGATCGACAGGGCGAAGGACGCCACTAGGGCGATGATCACGCTAACGGCGATCGGCCCAACGAAGTCACCGATGTTGCCCTTCAGCAGGAAGATGGGCATGAACCCAAGTACCGTGGTAAACGTCGAGGTAAACAAGGGTGTTAGGAGGTGGTTAACCGCATCGGCGGCCGCGCGGGGGCGATCGCCGTGCTCGGATAGGCGTCGCTGCACATCGTCCGTGACCACAATCGCGTTGTCGATAAGGAGGCCTATGGCGATCAGCAGGCCGAAGATCGTCATCTGGTGCAGCTGCAGGCCCGCGGTGGCCAGGCCGAACATCGCGATCGCCGAGCTCAAGGGCAGCGCCAGGCCAACGATGATGGCGGCCCGCCAACCCATGAGCAGTAGCACGATCAGCATGATGACGGTTGCGCCCATAAAGAGGTTGCTGCTCAGCATAGACAGGCGGTCGTCTACATACTCGCTTTGGTCGAACACGAGATCGATCTCGAACTGGGTGCCAAGCTCTGCGCGAAGGGCGCTGACGGTCTCGCGTGCTTGCTCTCCCCACAGGTCGATGCGCTCGGTGACCACGGGGCGAGCGGCCACCAGCACCGAGCGTTGGCCTTGGTAGAGGGCGATGTTGCGTTCGGGCGTGCGCCAGCCCTGGGCGATGCTCGCCACCTCGCCCACCGTAAGGACGCCGGCGTTGCCGTCGTCGCGTAGGGGGATTCGAGCGATCCGCTCCACGCCGTCGAGTTCGCCCGACAGTTCCAACGCCAGCTCGCGCCGCTCACTGCGCAAGCTACCGGCGGCACTCTTTGCGTCCGCCCGATCGATCCGTTGGGCGACTTCCGCCACGCTAAGGCCCGCGGCGGCGATCGCCTGCGGGTCGACGAGAACGTTGATTTCTTCCTCGGGTGCACCGTAGAAACGCACTAGCTCCGTCCCCGGCAGGAGGCGCAGGCGATCGGCGAGGCGTTCGGCCGTGCGTCCGAGGATGCCCAGGTCTTGCTCCTCAGGGTGACCATCGGCCCAGCGGATCGCCACGACGGCGCCGTAGCCGACGGCGCCGCGCTTGTCATCGAGCACGGGCGCGGTCGCTTCGGCGGGTAGCACGCTGGCCGCGTCGCGCAGCTTCGCGCGGATTTCCGCGAAGATGTCCTGGTTGGTGCTACGGGTGACACTGTCGTCGAGCTCGACGAGGATGCTGGAGACGTTCGCGCGGGAGGTGGAGGTGACGTCCTTGATCTCGTCGATCTCATCGAGCAGGTCTTCGAGGGGTTCGGTGACCAACGCTTCGACACGCTCGGCCGTGGCCCCGGGCAGAAGCGTGGCGATACGGGCGAAGCGTTGGGTGATGCGAGGATCTTCTAGGCGCGGCAGCTCGCCGAGGGCGGCAAGGCCTGCCATGCTCAGGATCAGCAGGGTCAACGCCAGCAGCAGGGGGTTACTGTAGAACCCGGCGGCGATGCGACCGGCGACCGGCTCGCGCGCAGACTCTGGGCGCTCCTCGGAGGAGGTGGCGGCGGTCATCTCAGCGCTCCTCCCCATCGGCGGGGGCCACGTCGGCGATGGCCGGTCCACTCGGTGCAACGCGTTGGCCCACGACCACCCGGTGCGTTCCGTCCACCACCAGTAGGTCCTCATCGCGAATGCCGCTAGTCACGAACACGCGTTGTGCATCGTGGTAGGCCACCTCGACGATCCGTTGCGTGACTCGGTACTCCGATGCGTTTACGCCCTCCACCACCAGCGTGGTCCAGAGCCCCCGTTCGCCCTCGGTCAGCGCGGCGAGCGGCAGCCAATGACCTTCGCGGGCGCGGTACTCGTCGAGCGTGAGCTGCACCAGGTCACCCGGGCGCAGAGAGCCGGTCCCGTCGCTCGGCAGATCGAACAGTACGTCGACCGTGCGCGTGATGGCGTTGCGCACGGGGAGCACGGCGTTGATCGTGCCGTCGACGCTGCCGGTCGGGCCCTGCAGAGGGCGAGAGTCGCCAGGGGTGAGCGCGCGAGCGAGCTCGCCACTAACACCGACGCGAGCGCGCAGGCGACCCGACTCCTCGAGCACAAGGATCGGCGCGCCGGCCGCGACCACGGCGCCTTCATCGACGCGCCGGGCGGCGATGGTGCCGGCGAACGGTGCCCTCAAGGCACTCTTATCGAGGTCCACGTCGATGCGGGCAAGACGCGCCTCAGCCAGCGCTAGCGCGGCCGTGGCGCGGTCGCGGGCATCGCGCGCCTCATCGACTTCCTGCCTCGAGACACCGCGGTAGCCGAGGGCCTCATCGACCCGCGCCAGGGTCGCCGACGCTAGGGTGACCTGAGAGCGCGCCTCGAGCACCGCCGCTTCGCGCTCGCGCTTCGCAGCGGCCAGTCGGTCCGTGTCGAGCCTCGCCAGCACCTGTCCGGTCTCTACCCGCGCGCCCTCTTCCACCGCGACGGCACGCAGGAGCCCACCGAGCTCAAAGCCAAGGGGGGCCGTGCGCGCCGCCTCGATCTGCCCCGAGAAAATGTGCCGGGCAGCGTAGCCTGGGGCCGCCTGAGCCGTGGCCACGGGAACTCGTGTCGGCGCGACTTGCCGGGTGCTTTCATCCGGTGTGGTTGGCCCACAGGCAGATAGTGAGAGCAGCGCGGTGAACGCGAGCAGAGTGCCTCGTGCGGCACCAGGCGTTAGCTTAACTCTCTGAAATATTGAGCTATTCATCAGGACTCAGGCCTCGAAGGAGCTTGTGGGGCGGCTAGTAACTGGTATAAACTAGACCGTACAGTTTGAATATTAGATACCCAAAACTAGACTGTCTAGTATGGAAATAGAAAAAACTAAAGAAGCGCCGACAAAAGGCAGACCTGGGCGGCCTAGGAGCGAGGAGAAGCGGTCCGCCATCCTGCACGCTGGAGCGGGTTTGTTCTTCGAGAAGGGGCTCGATCCCACTAGCATGGATGCCGTGGCCCAGCACGCCGGCGTGTCCAAGCAAACCGTGTACAGCCACTTCAGCTCGAAGGAAGACCTGCTCCAAGCCTGCATTCGCAGCAAGCTGGATGCCTACGAGCTCCAGGGCAGCCGGGCCCTGCAGCAGATCAGCCTGCGCGAGGGTCTCACCACCTTGTGCCTGCGCTACATCAGCCTGCTTTACGACGATAACGTGCTGCGGATGAAGCGCACTGTCATGGGCAGTGCAACGGCCCACCCCGAGGTGGCGAAGCTGTTTTTCGATGCGGGTCCCCGGGCGACCCTCGACACCTTCAAAAACTTCATTCACCACCACGTGCGCGGCGGTGGCCTGGCGGTGGATAACATCCACGAGGCCGCGGACATGCTGACGGGAATGCTCGCCAGCAATGCCCACATGGGCAGTGTGTTGGGGGTGTCCACACCGCTCGATGAGCAAGCGCGACGGGAGCGCGTCGAGTCCTGTGTTGCGATGTTCCTGAGCCGTTACGCGGCCGACAAAGCGTTGCGAGAGACTTAGTCCTCAGTCGAGCGTGCGCGCTTCTCGGTGCCGTAGATACTGCCAGGCGACGATGACCGTGCTGGCGATCGCCACCGCCCGCATCAGCGGATCTGCTGCTGCGTAGTTGGTTCCGCCGATGATCAGCACGATGTTCGAGATCAACGCCAAGCTTAGCATCAGCAGGTGAGCGATCGGATGGAAGCCGCCGCGCCAGCGCTGACTGAGGGCGAGGCCTAGTGCGCCCGTCAGCATTCCGCCGACGGCACCGCCGATGATGTCCAGGGGCCAGTGGACGCCCACCCACACGCGCGCGCACGCAATGACCATGGCGCCGATAATGATCGATAGCCTGGCGATAGGGCTGGGGACGAAGCCGACGGCGACGGCGGCCACCGTGAACGTGGCGAAGGTATGACCCGAGGGAAAGCTGCCGCGCTGCAGCGCCTCACCGACCAGGCGGAAGCTCTGCGGGTCCAGTACGGCTGGCGGACGGGGAACAGCGAATAATTCCTTTAGTAAGTTAATCGCCACTGCGCCGAGCAGCACGCCGATCACCAAGGCGATAAGCAGCTGCGGCCGCGACCGCGCGCTGACCAGGGCTAGCGCCACCAGCACGGCCGTGTTGCCGAGCTCCGTGAGGTTCGCCAGCAGCCAGTTCGGCGTCGGTTCAGCGAGGGCGTTCAGGAGGGTGAAGCCAACCTGGTGGGAGCCGCCCGCAGCGAACAAGGCGAGGCCAAGGGCCGCACCCGCGGCGCTCAGGACGAGGAGCCAAGCGTATGTTCCGGGCGCGATCGTCTCTGCGCGGTGCGCCGCCGCTAGCGCCAGTTCTTGCTTCAGGCTCATCGAGGTGACTTAAGTCAGAGGCGGTTCAGGTAGGGAGGCGAGGCGGAGCATCGTCTTCGGGCTCTTCGGGCTCTTCGGGCTCTTCGGCGTCGGGGGAGCTCTGTGGGTTGATGGGTGCAGAGACCGGGGCTGGCGGATCGTTGGATGCCTTGGGATCGGACTCGCTTGGCGGCGCCTGCCGCTCGGCGATGTCGCCTGGGTCAGGCGCAGGCGTCTCATCGAGCGGCGATGCTGGCGCAGGTGGTGTCCCCGCGTCGAGTGGATCGCCCGCCGCGGCCGGTAGGTTCAGCTCGGCCTCCGCGCCGGACTCTACCGGTGCTTCGGACCCGATCGGTGGCGGGGGCGTCGCAGTTGCATCGCCACCGGACACCCTCGCCAGCACGAGATTGCCGCTGGAGAACAGGGTTTGCGCGGAGAGCCCCTGTTCGGCAAGGAAGGTGGCAAGCGTAGGAGCCTGCGTAAACACAACCTCGCCGGGCAGGGGCGCGCGATGGGGCGTCACGGCGTTGCGATAGACGCTGAAGCTCGGTCGGCGGTACCGGTAAGCGACGACTGTGTCTCCCTCCAGGATCGCCGCCGCTTGCCCCGCAGCCCGGATGTGGGTCTGTTCCAAGCGTGCGCCAGTCGGGGCGACGAACAGCCCGATGAGCACGGCCTGCAGCAACCCGAGGAGCAACATGCCGTGCCAGGCGTGAATTCGGCGCTCCATAGCGATCACCACGCTGAGCACCAAAGCGGCGAGGCTAGCTACTGCGTAAGGCCAGCCGGCCGCTTCACGACCGATCTGCGCGGCCACGTCAGGGGCGACACCGGGCAGCGGCGCTAACTCCAGCGCCAGGGGCAGCAAGGACGGTACCAGGGCCAGCACCGCAAAGAACACGATGGCGGGTGCAAAGCACAGCCAGCGATTGGTGAAGTGTGCGTAGTAGCGACCGAAGAGGATGAACAGGGGGGTCATCCCGTAGACGAGGTAGTGCGGCAGCTGTGTGGCCGAGAGTGAAAAGACGATGAGCGCCACGAAGAACCACAGCCACAGGTAGCGATCGAGCGGCGCATTCATGACCCGCGGCAGGCGCACGAGGCTACTCAAGAACCAGCCTGCGAAGGGCATCAGCAGTAGGGGTGTCCACGGCAGGTAGTACCACCAGACTCCGCCGTGACCTTCGCGCGTGGTGGCGTAGCGGGCGAGGTTGTGGTCGAGGAAGAAGCCTCGCAGGAACTCCCTGCCCTCTGGAGTGATCGTGTTGGCGATGTACCACGGGGCTGCGACCACGACGAAAGCAGCCCAACCGGCGGGCTGGCGCAGCAAGGCCCACAGCACGCCGAGGCGACCGGACCAGATCATCCACGGTAAGCCGACTAGCAGCGGCAGGCCGAGCGCGATCGGCCCCTTGGTGAGAAAACCCAGAGCCATCCATAGGTACACACGCCAGCCGTGCTTAGGGTCGCGATGCTCGGCGAAGCGCCAGGCATCGAACATGGTGAGCGCGATGAACAGGTTGAGCAGCGCATCGGCCGTCGCCCACTTGCCCACCAGAGAGACCATCAGTGCGGTGACGAAGCTCAGGGTGGCGATACCGCCTTCGTCGCGGCCGAGGGTCTGGCGGGTGAAGCGGTAAAGCGCGAGTGCCCACAGGAGCGCGGCGAGGATCGACGGTAGGCGGAAGGCCAGCTCAGCGGGGCCTAGCAGTTTTACCGAGAGGGCTTGGGCCCAGTAGATGAGAATGGGCTTGTCATGGCGCGGCTCGCCATCGAGGGTGGTAGTGAGGTACTGCCCGCTCTCCAGCATTTCTCGCGTGGCTTCCGCGAAGGCGCCTTCGTCCTTGTCGAACAGCGGCGTGTTCCAAGCCCCGAGGCCGAACACGGCGCTGGCGATGACGACTAACGCCCAAGGGTTGTAGAGGAAACGCATGGAGCTCATCCCTGGGCGCGCGTGGCCCGGTTCGCAGAGGTGTCGGGGTCGTGGGGGCCGGCCCAGGCCGTGTGGGATTCGGCGTCGTCCACGCGCACACGGTAGGCGGCGGCTGCCGTTGACTCGAAGTAGGTGCGGCTCAGCAACTCCCCGAGAATGCCGGTGGTCAGGAACTGCAGCGAGGCGATCACGAGTAGGATGCCGACGAACAGCAGGGGCCTCGAGCCAATGTCCTCGCCGAGGATGAACTTAACCACGCCGAGGTAGGTCAGGATGAGGCTGCCGAGGGCGCCCAGGCTCAGGCCGATGGCGCCGAAGAAGTGGCCAGGTTTGGCGTGGTAGCGCAGGAAGAAGAACACCACGAGCAGATCCAACACGACGCGAAAGGTGCGTGAGATGCCGTACTTGGAGACGCCGTGCACGCGCGGGCGGTGCTTGACGGCGGTCTGATCGATGCGCAGGGGCGAGGTGGCGGAGGCGACCCAGACGGGAATGAACCGATGCATTTCGCCGTACAAGCGCACACCCTTGATCACCTCGGCGCGATACACCTTGAGGCTGCAGCCGTAGTCGGTGATGCGCACACCGGTGACCCGACCGATCAGCCAATTGGCGATGCGCGAGGGTACCTTGCGCATGAGCCAGGTGTCCTGACGATCGGCGCGCCAGCCGCAGAGCAGGTCAAGATCTCGGCGCAGCAGTTCATCCACCATGCGCGGGATGTCGTCGGGGTCGTTTTGCAGGTCGCCGTCCAAGGTGGCGATGACGTCGCCGCGGGCGGCATCGATGCCGGCCTGCATCGCGGCGGTCTGGCCGAAGTTCCGGCGCAGGATGCGAACGCGTACGTGTTCGCCGTGGCGAGCGGCCTCGCGCTGCAAGCGCTGGCGCGTCTCGTCCGTACTGCCATCGTCCACCACCACCAACTCCCAGCGTGCTGGGTAGGTGGCCAAGGCCCGGTGGACGTCGGCCATCATCGGCGCGACGTTGTCCTGTTCGTTGTACATGGGGATGACGATCGACAAGGGGGCGGCGAGCAGCACGCCCTTTCGGTCTGCTGGCATCACCGTGTCGGGGACAACGTGGCTCATGGGGACTCAGCTTACCCGATCGGGCTTGGCGGGCGATGGCGGTCGCGGCAACAGGAGCGCCGAGACGCCGAGGGCGAACGCCGTGCCGAGCAGGAAGAGGTGTACGTTGACTGCCGCTAGGAGGGCGACGTCGTGCTCGGCACCCACCGCCACTAGCGCAGCTACCATGGCCCCCTCGTAGGTGCCGCTACCTGCCAGTCCGTGGATCGGCAGTACGCTCGAGAGCTCACCGGCTGCCACACCCACGGCGGCGGTCGAGGCGCTCAAGGCGGTGAACTGTAGCGCCAGCCAGAGCAGGGCGAAGCCCTTCGCAGCCCAGGCGACGAGCGTGAGTAGAACCGCCCTGGCGTAGGCCGCCGATCCCCTCGGCAGGTTGCTAGCAATCGCATGGATCAGCCGCTGCGTGCGCCCGCCATCAAACGCAGCCGGTAGCAGGTGCACTGCCCACGGCAGCAGCAGCAGGGCGGCAGCACTGCCCAGGGCGAGGGTGAGGGCGAGCGCCTGGGTCAGGGGGCCAAGGGGACTTCCCCTCGCGATCACGGTGGAAGCCAGCAACGTCAGGGCGGCGAGGTCCAGCACGCGCAGCCACACGAGCGATAGCCCTGCGTCCGCGAAGCTAACGCCGAAATAGCGTTTCATCAACAGGGGGAAGGCAGCCTCTCCGGTTCGCATTGGCAGTAGGTGGTTGGAGAGGTTGTGCAAGAGGCTCAGGCGGAGCAACCCGAAGGGCGCACGGGCCACCGTGTCGCGGAAGAAGTCGAACAGGCGCGCCGCGCGGGCGAGGTAGGCGATCGCCATGCCCAGGAACAGCACGCCGTAGTCGGCAACCGTCAGACCTATCCAGGGGGTGAGGAGCCTTGGCCAACCCACCGTCAAGTGCACCCACAGGCCGAGCGCGGGCACGCTGAGCACGACCACGGTCAGCGATAGCAGCCTGCGCCAGCCCCGCGTCTTCGTCTGCCGCTCGTCCAAGGGATGCTTAGGTGGCGGTGGCCGTGCGCTGGCGCTGGCGGAAGAACAGATAGAGGTTGTAGCTGTAGATCAACGACGGCATCAGGTTAGAGAGAATTCCCACGGAGTCATTTTTGCCCCAGATGAAGTAGGCGAGCAGCATGAGGCTGCCCGCAACGCTCATCAACCAAAAGGCCAGCGGCATGGTCGGTGCCTGGGCCTTTCGCGAGGCGAGCGCCTGCACCACCCAGCGCAGGCCGAACAGGGTGACGCCGCCGTAACCGATGATTTTCCACGGCGTGATCGACCAGGCGAGACCGCCGAAGGTCACCTCGAAGAGCACTTGGCGAAACGGGTCCGCTGGGGCGGGGGCGATCAGGGGGGTGGCGTCGGCCAAGGCCGTCGCCAACAACAACGATCCGGTCAGTAGCATGGGCGGGTCCAATCCCTCGAGATCCGGGCTAGGAGCGGCGATCGAGTTCCTCGGTCGCTGTGCGGCGATTGCGCATGCCGAGCCAGGCGACACCGATGATATCGATCACCCCGGCCATCGCGCGGTCGAGGATCCCGTACTTCGACTGGCCGCGCTCGCGCGGGCGATGGTTCACGGCCACGGAGAGTACGCGCTGGCCGCCCTGCTGCACCAGGGTGGGGAGAAAACGATGCATATGGTCGAAGTAGGGAAGTGCCAGGTAGGCATCGCGGCGGAGCACCTTGAGTCCGCAGCCGCTGTCAGGCACTTCATCGCCCAGCAGGAGGCGTCTCGCGCCCTTGGCGATGCCCGAGGCGCGTCGGCGCACCCAGGAGTCACGCCGCTTCTTGCGGTGACCGATGGCCATGATCGCCTCGCCATCCTCGATCAACGCTGCCATCAGGTGCGGGATGTCCTTGGGGTCGTTCTGGCCATCGCCATCAAGGGTTGCGATCCACTCGTGTCGAGCCGCGCGTACGCCGTTCAGCACGGAGGTGCTCTGGCCGGCTTGGCGTTCGTTGCGCAGTACCCGCAGGCTATCGAAACGCTCGGCGCAGGCAGCGAGCTCGCGCAGGGAATCGTCGCAGCTGGCGTCGTCGACGTAGATGATTTCGTGCGGCAGTCCCGCCAGCGTCGCATGGATCTCCTCGATCAGCGGGGTGATGTTCCCTGCCTCGTTGTGCACGGGTACCACCACCGACAGCGCAGCGATTGCGCTACTCGGCGCGCCTGCTGGCTCAGCGGGCGTCGCGCTCAGGACCGGGTTGCTGCTGGTCAGGGTCAACGGGCAGGTAGTCCTTGAGGAAGGCCCGCAGGTGGGGCTTTTTGTCGTTCTTGCGCTGCTGAATCTGGATCGGCAGGTAGCTCAGGGAGGGCGCCAGCCAGAAGGTGGTGGTGCGGCTTGAGCCATCGCGCCGGTGTTCGAACACGAGGGTCTCGATCGGGTCCCCCTCTGGTCCCTCGAGGGCTTCCTCTCCTACGAGCCGCGCATAGTAGTCGCGGAGGCGGCCGCGTTCGAGGACCCGAAAGCGATAGCCGCGCTCGGGATCCAGGGGTGCGGAGGCCAAGGTGAGCTCGCCGTGCGCGTCTCGTGCCGCGCCGCTGTGTTCGAGGTCCAGGGCGATCGCCGGGATCAGCAGGGCGCGATCGAGCACCTCCGGGGGAATTTCCATGGAGAAGGTGGCCTCGGCATCGGTGCCCTCGGCGAGAGGGCCTTCGCTGGACGATTCATCGCCCTTAGGCCAGGTGAAGGTCACGTCCTTCGAGCGGTCCTTCATCGAGTCCTTGCCAGTCACGTGAAGGGGGCGCAGGCGGCCGTCGTCGCGTACTTCGAACAGGGCGTCCTCGAAGGTGAGGCCACCGAAGAACAGCTTACCAAAGCCCTTGGCCCGCAGTTCCGAGCGGTAGCGCCAGACCGGTCCTTGCGCGGTGGCGGCGCCGGGCTCGGGGTATTGTTCGACATTCATCTTGCCGCGCAGGCCGAAGGCGCGCAGCTTGTACTCGGCCGTGTAGGCGACCGGTTCGGTCGCCATCGAAGCGCTTGCCGCAACGAGTATACTTGCGGCCGCCAGCAGCCAGCGCACGGGTGCGCGAAGCGAGCTGGGGCAGGGGGGGGCGGCAGCGGTCGCGCGACGACCGGGCCTGAAATCTGCAGGCATATGAGCATTCCTCCGAAACACTCAAGGCTCGCGCCGGCGCGCTGCGCGCCTGGCGGGGGCGAACCCGAAGTCTAAACCGACTGGATACCCTCTTGTTGAGCATCGCGAACCCCAGCAGTTCCCCAGAAGCGGACAAGACCCCGCAGTTCAGTGCCATGCTCTGGCTGCTCGTGGTCCTGCTCGCGATCGCCGTTTACCGCGCCTTCATCGTGCAGAGCACGGGAATGAACCTGTATCTGGACGAGGCCTACTACCTGGATTGGTCACGTCACCTGGCCTTCGGTTACTACTCCAAACCGCCGTTCGTGGCCTGGTCGATCGCCGCCCTCACGAGCGTCTGCGGCGAGGGCGAGCTCTGCGTCAAGCTGAGCGCATTTCTGTGGTATGGCGTTGCTGCGGTATTCGTGGCGTTGCTCGCTATACGTCAATTCGGCCGCGAGCACGGCACCTTGAGCGGCATCGCCTTGTACACTCTGCCCGCCGTAGGCTTCCTGTCAATGACAGTCTCCACGGATGCTCCCTTGGTGGCCTTTTGGGCCATCGGCCTGTGGCTATTCGTGTCGGCGCTCGATGAGCAACCTGGCGCTTGGGTCGGGTTGGGCATCGCCATGGGCTTGGGAATGTTGTCCAAGTACACGATGGTGTTGTTCCCCATCTCCATGTTCCTTTACCTGCTGCTGAGCGAGCATCGCGGGTGGCTGCGCATGAGCGGGCCTTGGTTGGCGCTGGCAGTGATGGCCCTCGTGCTGACCCCCAACCTGTGGTGGAACCTGCAGCATGGATTTCCGAGCATCACCCACACGGCGGAGATGACCGAGTGGACGGGCGATCGCGATCGCTTCGGCGACCTGCTGGAGTTCTTAGGCGGTCAGCTGGGTATCTTTGGGCCCTTGGCGTTCCTGGTGCTGCTAGTTATGTGTTTCTCACCGACCGTGTGGCGTGACTCTCGCCAGCGTATGCTGCTTCTGTTCACCTTGCCGCTCCTGACGATGTACCTCGGTCAGGCCTGGTTGGGTGGGGCAAACGTGAATTGGGCCCTCGCTGCCTACGTGTCTGCGACGCCGTTGCTAGTGGTCTTCTTGCGCGAGCGCGGGCGGATGGGGACGAGTCTGCTGATCGCAGCGCTGGTGCTGAACGGGCTGCTCAACGTTGTGCCGTACCACTTCCGCACGCTGGCACCAGTAGTAGGTGTTGAACTGACGCGCAGGGTCGATCCCTGGTCGCGAATACTCGGCTGGAGGGAGATGGGTGAGCAGGTTCAGGCGCTTCGCGCTGATCGCCTAGAGGCTGCGTTGCTCGGGGATGATCGCCTGGTGCTATCCGAGATGACCTACTACGGTCGGACGCCGCGAACCGAATGGTCCGATGTGGCCGCCTGGAATCCGGATGGCGGCGTCGCCAGCCAGTTCGAACTCATGAACGACATCAGTGCGAGCGAGGCAACCAGCTTCCTATACGTTGGACGTACGCCACTCGATGCTCTGGCACCTGCCTTCGAGGTGGCGGAGCAGATCGGCACGGCGCGCCACCAAGTGGTGGTGGATCGGACGCTCGAGGTGTTTGTGTACTACCTGCAGGGATTCCGCGGCTACGATGCGGTTGCCCACCTGCCGCCGAGCGATGCGATGCCGGGGCGGACCGGGGCCGAGGCGCCACGGCCGTGAGCAAGCGGATTTGGCAGCTCGGCGTCATTTGCCTCGCCCTGTTGACGCTTGCGATCTCGCTTTGGCCCAGCATCGATCTCACGGTGGCGAGCTGGTTCTACGATCCAAACGGTGTGGAGAAGGCGCGCTTTTGGTCTAACGAACAGCCGCCTATCGCATGGGTTTACCACGGCGTGCAGCGCGGCTCGCAGCTCTTCGGGCTGGTCCTGCTGATCATGTTGATGCTGTCCCTAGTCCCCGCCATGCGCTGGCTGCGGTCGCGGCGCACGGTGATTGGATTTCTCCTCGCCGGCTTGTTGATTGGGCCAGGTCTGGTGGTGCACCAGTTCAAGAGCGATTGGCCGCGTCCACGCCCCCGGGATAGCCAACCCTTTCAGGGGGACTACTCGTTTCGACGACTAGGGGAGCTCGCCGGTGAGTGTCAGCGCAATTGCTCCTTCCCGAGCGGTCACGCGGGTTTTGGCGCCTACCTCATGGCGCCCGCCTTGCTCGGGTCGCGTCGGCGCTACCCCTGGCTGCTGGCGGGGCTCGGCGGTGCCCTCGGGGTTGGCTTTGCGCGAATCGCCGTGGGCGCCCACTGGCTGAGTGACGTGCTGTTCTCGTACTGGATCGTTGGGGCGAGCTTGGTCGTGACCTGGCTACTGGTGCACCCAGACGGACGCCGTCGCATCGCATCGTCGTTACGTCGTCGCTGATCCCCGCGCCTCCAGGGGCGCATCCCTACACAGTCAACCGCAGAATCTGTCTGTGGCGCGGATCAAGGCGTCGGTGATGCCGGGCTCAAAGGCTGAGTGGCCCGCATCGTCGATGATCTCCAGGCTTGCCTCGGGCCAGCGTTGGGAGAGATCCCAGGCGTTGCGAATGGGGCAGACCACGTCGTAGCGGCCGTGCACGACCACGGCGGGAATGTGGCGAATGCGATCGATCTGATCGAGGATCTGCGTCTCGCTGTCCATGAATCCGCCGTTGACGAAGTAGTGCGACTCGATGCGGGCGAAGGCCAGGGCGAAGTGTGCATCGCCGAAGGTCTCCTCCACGTTTGGGGCCGGTCGCAGGGCACTGGTCGACCCCTCCCAGATCGCCCACGCGCGCGCCGCCTCTAGCGCGGTGGCTTGGTTCTCGCCCGTGAGGCGGCGATGGAAGGCGCAAATCAAGTCGTGACGCTCGTCCATCGGAATGACCGATTCGTATCGCGCGAACTGGTCGGGATAAATCTCACTCGCGCCGTGCTGGTAGAACCATTCCAGCTCGCTTCGCCGCAACATGAAAATCCCTCGGAGCACAAGTTCCGTCACGCGCTGTGGATGGGTCTGCGCGTAGAGCAGAGACAGGGTACTGCCCCAGGATCCGCCGAAGACCTGCCAGCGATCGACACCCAGGTGCTCACGCAGGCGCTCGATGTCGGCGACCAGATCCCAGCTTGTGTTTTCCTCGAGCGCCGCATGGGGCTCGCTGCGACCACAGCCGCGCTGGTCGAAAACAACGATACGGTAGCGCGCAGGATCGAAGAAGCGGCGAGGGCGTGTGTCGCCGCCACCGCCGGGGCCGCCGTGAAGGAAAACGACCGGTTTACCCGCAGGATTGCCGCTTTGCTCGTAGTAGATGCGGTGCAGCTGGCTCACCTGTAAGGTGCCGTGGTCGAACGGTTCTATCGCGGGGTACAGCGATCGGCGCGGCGCGTGATCCGAGGGCATAGGGGGCTCCAGATAGGGTGATCGAGGAAGCCTACTGGCCCACGTCCAAAGCGGCAAGGCCGGTGTTTGTCGAGGGTGTCTCGTGCGCTCCCTTGTAGCCAAATGAATGTAATAGCTAAGCGAGTGAAGATCAGGGCGTCGCCAGGTGGACGGGCGCCTGGGGTTTAGCCTTGCGAAGGCGCATCGAAGGGTGTATCGGCCTGGGGATTCGGCCCGGGCGACTGCCGCGCGGTGTGGTGGTCATCTAGGGGATTCACCCCGGTGGGCCTGCTCCTTTTGAGTCAATCCCGATGACTTTATGCAGTCGCTTGGTAGCTAATAATAAAAATTCGTTAGGTAAAATGCTGCGATTGCCATACTGGTGACGCGGTTCAAGGTCACCGTCCATCCGAACGCATAGCCTTGGGGTCAAGCGTGTCACGTACCCAGCCTATGAAATCTCCCCCCAGATCATCCAGTGCCTCAACGCCTAAGCCAGGCGCGGCTAGCGACGGCGTTGGCGCTGTGGGCGCGCGATCGGCGAGTGAGGGCGATCAGACCGAGGAAGACCGACGCTTCCTTGCGGGCGTTATCGAGGCCCTGGAGGCGGCCACGTGGGAGTGGGACATAAAGCGTGACCGGGTTCGCATCAACGAGCGCTGGGCGAGCCTGCTCGGCTACACTCCCGACGAGCTTCATCCGGTCACCATGGAGCGCTTTCGCGGGCTGATTCACCCAGACGACGTGCCGCTCGTGGAGGCGTCGATCGCGGCTCACTTCAGAGGCGATCTCGCGAACTACGACTGCGAGATCCGCATGCGTCATCGCCAGGGGCATTGGGTGTGGCTGCAGACCCGAGGACGCGTCCTAGCGTGGGGGGATGACGGCGAGCCCTGCCGGATGTTCGGGGTGCACCTGCCGATCGGGGCGCGTAAGCGCCACGAGGAGAACCTGCGCCGCAACGAGCAGCTCCTGTCCATCACCGGGCAGGTTGCAGGGGTGGGTGGCTACGAGCTCAACCTGCTCACGAACAAGCTCATTTGGACTGATCAGACCAAGCAGATTCATGGGGTGGGTCAGGACTACGAACCGTCCGTGGAGACGGCAATCGACTTTTACGCTCCGCAGGCCCGAGCGATCATCAGTGAAGCGGTCGCACGCGCCCTTGAGACGGGCGAGGGCTGGGACCTGGAGTTGCCACTGATCCGTGCCAGCGGTGAGCGGATCTGGGTACGCGCCCAAGGCCTTACAGAGTCGCGCGATGGAGAGGTGATCCGCGTCTACGGTGCCTTTCAGGACGTTACCGAGCGTCGCCAGCTCACCCAAGCTCTGGCCGAGAACAACGATCTGTTGAACGTCACCCTAGAGTCGATCGGCGATGCGGTGATTACGACCGATCCCAGCGGATTGGTGACCTGGATGAACCCCGTTGCTGAGCGCCTGACGGGCACGGCTTGCGGCGACATGGTCGGCCGCGGAGTGCACGAGGTGTGCTACCTCGTCGACGAAAGCGCGCGCGAGCCGTTGGCCGATTTGGTCAAGCCCTGCGTCGCCGGCCGCACGGCGGTGAGCCTGGATCGCGATGCGCTGCTGCTCTCGCGCGATGGAAGCGAGTACGCGGTCGAGAGCAAGGCGGCACCGATCATCAACGGTGAAGGTGAGGTACTGGGGGCCGTCATGGTGCTCTACGACGTTACCGAACGCCGTCGCCTCGACAACGAGATGCGCTATCGCGCGCGCCACGACTCTCTGACAGGCCTGCTCAATCGCAGTGAACTCGAGTTTATGCTGGGCCAGGCTCACGAAGACGCCAGACACAGTGGGTGCCTGCACGCGCTGCTGTTCCTCGATCTCGATCAGTTCAAAATCGTCAACGACACCTGCGGCCATTCGGTGGGCGATGAGCTGCTGGTGCGAGTGGTGGGCCTGTTCACCAAGGGCGTGCGCGGCACGGACACGGTGGCGCGCCTAGGTGGTGATGAGTTTGCGATCATCTTGCACGACTGTCCGCCGGAAGAGGCAGAGCGCCTTGCGAGCACGATTTGCCAGCGCGTGCGCGATTTCCGCTTCGTCTGCGGTGAGCACCGCTTTCGGGTGAGCGTGAGCATCGGCTTGGTGAGCGTGCACGGTGAGTGGTCGCATCCCGCCGCCATCATGCAGGCGGCGGACACGGCGTGCTACGCCGCCAAGGATGCGGGACGGGATCGCGTCCGGCGCTACCACGACAGCGATACGGAGATCCGCTCCCAGCAAACCCGCACGCGCTGGGCCCTGCGGATCGAAGAGTCCCTCGAGCACGATCGCTTCGTGCTGCACGGCCAGCGAATCGCCCGCCTGCGTGCGGACGACCCAGTGGATCGCATCGAACTGCTCATCCGCATGTGCGAGGAGGACGGTGAACTCGTGATGCCCGGCGCCTTTATGCCCGCGGCCGAGCGCTTTCGCCTGATGATGCGCATCGACCAGTGGGTGCTAGGGCAAGCGCTGGCGCTGCTGAGTGCGCAGGCGAACGATGCCACGACGGAGATCTACGTGAACCTCTCGGGCCAGTCCCTAGGCGATCGCGATTTCCACGACAGCGCCCTGGTCGCCCTCGGGGCTGTGCCCCTGAACGTTCGCCAGCGGTTGATTCTGGAGGTCACCGAGACCGCCGTGATCGCCAACCTGTGCGATGCGCGTGGCTTCCTAGAGGCCGTGCGCCGTGCGGGCGTGCGCGTCGCCCTGGATGATTTCGGTGCCGGCATGTCGTCCTACGGCTACCTGCGCTCGCTCAGCTTCGACTACCTGAAGATCGACGGCCAACTGGTCTCTACCATGCTGGAGGATCCCCTGAGCCTGGCGGTAGTGCGCTCCTTCGTCGACATCGCGGGCGTGCTCGATCTGCAGGTGGTGGCCGAACACGTGCAAAGCGACGAGATTATCGGCGAGCTGACCCGCTTGGGTGTGGACATGGCGCAGGGCTTTCATCTACACCGCCCCGAGCCCATCCAGGCGCTTCTCGCGCCTCGGGTGGAAAACGAGCGTGCCTCTGGGGCGGCCTAAAGCCTCGCATTAGGTCACCCTGCGCTCTGCCCTCGCGTGGTCTGGGTGCTGCGTCTCAGCCCGCACCGCTCTCCTTGAGAGCACCCCACGCACAGTTGGCGCCTCAGGGTTACTCGGCTATCGTGCTCGTGTGGCAATCGCGCTCGCGCGTGCATGCCCCGTCTACCAAGCACCGTCAGCGAGGAGTAAGCCCGATGAGTTCGACACCGCCAGAGATGATCCTGAGCAACACGGAGTTCGTCCCCGGTCGGGAGATCGTGGAGTTCTATGGCGTGGTGTCCGGTAACACGGTGCGAGCGAAGAACATCGGGCGCGACATCCTGGCAGGGTTCAAGAACATCGTCGGTGGCGAGTTAGCCGGCTATACGGAACTGCTGCAGGAGGCGCGCGAAGAGGCCACCGCGCGAATGGTCGAGCAAGCCCGCTCGGTCGGCGCCAACGCGGTGATCAACGTTCGCTTCGCCACCAGCTCTATCGCCCAGGGGGCCTCGGAGCTGTTCGCCTACGGCACCGCCGTGCAGGTGCGCTAGTGTCCTCCGCGGCATGGGAGCTGCTGTTCTCCTTCGGGGTTCCTCTCATCCTACTGGTGCTCGCCTTTCTAGTCGGGAGCACGATCGAGCGCCGCCACTTCGCCCGCCTGCGCGAGCGCGAGGGTGCCCTGGTGGGCTTTCCGGTGGTCAACTTCGCCACCCTGCCGGCGGGCTGGGAGGTCGTGCGCAGCGATCTCAAGAGCGCCAGCATCGTGGTCTCCCTCGACTACTTCAAGCGCGTCATCGCTGGCCTTCGCGCCATCGTCGGCGGGCGCGTGAAGACCTACGAGCCTCTGCTCGACCGGGCGCGGCGCGAAGCGGTCTTGCGCATGGTGGAGCAGGCGCGCGATAGCGGTTTCGATGCCGTGATCAACGTTCGCCTGCAAACCTCTCGGCTGGTCAGCACGGCCGGCAACGGGGAGCAGACCGCAGGGGTGGAAGTGCTCGCCTTCGGCACCGCCATCGAGCGCCGCTGAGCATCCTCCGTGCGCCACGTTCCTCGCCAACCCGACGTCGAGGTCAACGTCAGCAAGACCCACCCGCTGGTCGAGGCGGGCACGCTATTGGTGGGCCTGTCGCTGCTGTTTCTGCTCGGGGCGATCGCCCTGCTATTCGCGGTGGATCTGGCCGTGGCCTTGGTCTCACCCTCGGTGGAGGCCCGCGTGTTCTCCGCGTGGACACCGCGCGATGCCAAGACCGTGGATGCCCAGGACGATCCTCGCCTGGAGGCGGTCCGGGCGATCACCGCGCGGCTGGCGGAGCAGTGGTCCGATGCGCCCTACGACTTCAAGGTGGGCGTGCTCGAGATGGACGCCCCGAACGCCCTAGCGGCGCCCGGCGGCTACATCTTCGTCACCACGGGGCTGCTGGATGAGGTGACCTCCGAGAACGAGCTAGCGTTCGTGTTGGGTCACGAAATCGGCCACTTCCGCAACCGCGATCACCTGCGCGCGCTCGGTCGGGGCGTTCTGCTGCAGCTGACCTTCGCGGCCATCAGCAACGGTTCGAGCGGCCTTGGCCTGAGCGTGGCCACGCTCGCCGATTGCGGGTTCGGGCGTCGCCAGGAGCAGCGCGCCGATGCCTTTGGCCTCACCCTAGTGTACGGCGCCTACGGCCACGTCACCGAGGCGACGCGCTTCTTCGAGCGTATCCGTGATAGCGACGGGGAGGGCGGGCTGCTCGAGAAGTACGCGGCCACCCACCCGCTGCCGCAAACGCGTATCGATGCCTTGGACGCGTTGGCTCAGGAAGCTGGCTACGCACGCGACCGGGAGGTCACGCGCTTGCCTTGGGCCGGGTCCGAGGACTAGCGACCGGCAAGGGGCAAGATGAGCGCTTCGCTCGCCTGATCGCGGCTGACACTCAGGCGATCGCACAGCCAGGTGGCGAGGATCTCCAGCTGGGCGGCCGCTAGGGCACGGGCGCGCAGCGGCGCGGGACCGCGCTCTTCGATCAGCTGCGCCAGACGATCTGTGAGCAGTCGCAGGGGGCGGTCGCGGAACAGGGCGCGGGCGAGGTGACGCTGGGCATCGAAATGCTCCATCACGAAGCGCAGGCGCCCCTGGTCGGGGCTGCCGACAGCGGCGTCCGCGAGGGCTTCGAACAGCCAGGAGATGGTGTGGGTGAGCACCTGGTCCTTGTTGCGATAGTGCTCGTAGAAGGTGGATCGGCCGATGCCTGCTCCCTCGACGATGTCCGCGACGCGAATGTCATCGTAGGGGCGCGACAGCACGAGATCGCGAAAGGCCCTGACGATCGCCTGCTCCGTGCGACGCACGCGGCGGTCGGCGCTGTCTGGATCGCTGTCGGTCATCGGTGCAGGCTACGACGAACTGCCGGCGCGCTCCATAGCGGGCGGAGGGTTCCGGACACTTGGGCGTTCGTGTCTGCTATCGGACATTCGGCCACGTTTGGCGCTCGCGCACGAACCGTGGAGCCCGCAGCATTGGGGCCCTTCGATAGTCAGGAGCGCACCCATGTCCAAGCCGAGGTTGCCAAACCCCCGTCCAGCGGCGATTACCCTGCTCGCCCTCGCCGTCCTGACCCTGTTCGCCATGCTCCACCACCCCACGATCGGCGCTCATGCCATCGAAGAGGCGTTGGCGGAAATCCAGCGCGAGCGGGGCCTCAACGGCTTGATTCACGGCGCGATGATCCTGTTCGTGCTGCTCTACCATTGGTGCTTCAGCGTCCTGTCCAGCTGGCTTGGCGCTTCACGCGCCATCGTAGCGCTGGCGCGGCTGGCCCTGCACTTGGGCGTCGCAGCCTATGTTGGCGCCGCGCTCGTCTCCGGCTTCGCGGTGCCTGAGCTGGCGTCGCGGATCGATCCCAGCGCCGAGGGCCTGCGCACGGTATTGCTCGCCCTCTACTCGACCAACCAGGCGCTGGCCAAGCTTGGCACCGTCGCCTTCGGGGGCGCGATCGTCCTGTGGGGGCTGGCAATACTGCCGTTAGGTAATCGCTCGGCCCTCGGCCGCACGGTCGGCGCAGTGGGTGTCCTGGCCGGCGCCGTCATGATCCTGGGTCTTGCCTTCGGCGTCTGGTCACTCGATGTTGCCGGGATGACCCTGGTGGTCGTGATCCTGGGGTGTTGGGCGTGCGCGGCCGCCGCCTGGCTATGGCGCCAGCCCTGGCACGCCAGCGCGGATGAGTAGTCGGCACGCACCGCTTGCGGCGCCCGCTTCGCCAGGCTCGCTTCAGCGCGTCCACGTGATCGGCAGCAGCAACTCAGGCAAGAGCACGCTCGCGAGCGAACTCTCCAGGGCTCTCGACGTGCCGCTGGTGGAACTCGACGCACTGAACTGGCTGCCCGGTTGGATCGGCCTCAATGCCACCGACCCTGCCCTCTTCGAGCAGCGCATCGCTGCGGCCGTCGAGGGGGAACGATGGGTTGTGGCGGGCTCGTACACTAAGTTCAGTCAACGGGTCTTCTGGGAGCGTCTCGACACGGTCGTGTGGCTGGATCTCCCTATGCCGCAGCTGGTGTGGCGCATGTTGCGCCGCTCGTGGCGCCGTTGGCGCACGGGTGAGCTGTTGTGGGGCACCTGTCGGGAGGCGTTTTGGCCCCAGCTTATGGTGTGGCGCGCGGAGCGATCTCTCCTGTGGTGGATCGTCACCCAACACGGGCGTAAGCGGCGCGAGATGGAGGCCTTCATGGAAGACTGCAGATGGGCCCATATCCGTTTTGTGCATCTGCGCGGCACGCGGCAGATCAGTCGCTGGGTGCGCGAGATGGCACCGTCGCCGTCGCCTTGAAGAACGTGTAGCAGAACACGCCGTCCTGCTCGGCCGTGCGCTCCAGGGCGCGCACTCCAGCGTCAAAGCGCTGGGCGTCGATCAACCGCTCGCCAAGCGCTCGCCCACGTACGGCGGCCACCATGGCGGTGAAGGTGCTTCGCGTGAATGCATCGGCCAGGGCGGGCCGGCTGCCGTCGATGTACACCAATCGGGGGGAGACCCTCACTTCGTCGAGTCCCGCTCTGCGCAGCAGCGGATACAGGCGCCGACCGAGCGTGGCGTCGCCGCCGGCCCGCGCCTGCAGGGCCACCTGGCAGTCGATGGCAGCCCGCGCGTCGGCATTGTCTGGGTGGAACCGCGCGGATCCGTGGTCGCCTTCGATCGCGGTGATCGTGCCGCCAGGTTTGAGCACCCTCGAGAGCGCCCGAAGAGCACCTTCGGGATCAGCTAGGTGCTCTAGCAGGAAACACACGAAGACGTGGTCGAAGGTGCGATCGGTAAAGGGCAGTGCGTAGACATCACCGGTCCGGAAGGTGACGTTCTCGTGCCCGGCGTCCGTTGCCCAGGCCTGTGCGGCGACCACCGATCCGGGGTCGACGTCGAGTGCCGTGATGCGAATGCCGGGATGGCGAGCGATGAGCTGCGCAGTCTGCGCGCCCACGCCACAGCCTATCTCCAACAGATCGCTAGTGGGCTCGAAGGTGCGATCGCTCGGGGGATGCAGCAGGGGCGCGAGGGCGGCGGCTTGGTCGCGCAGTCGACCGTGCGCTTGGGCGTCGTAGCCGTGTACGTAGTCGTTCGCCATGGGGCCTCCTGCGCGGCCAAGGGTGGGGGGTTGGCCGTAGTTCAGCAGGCACGAGGCGCGATGTCTTGGACGAAAGTTGCGCGATGCCTTCAGGCGCGAGCCGCCGATGAGGCCTTGGCGTAGGCGCCTGGGGTAAGGCCGAAGCGACGCACAAAGGCGCGATTAAGGTGGCTCTGATCGGTGAAGCCGCACGCCTGCGCGGTGTCGATCAGGGGCACCCCCTCACGAATCAAGCGGCGCGCCATGTGCACGCGACACTGCACCAGGTACGCGTGAGGTGTGAGCCCGGTCGCCGCGCGCACACCGCGAATCAGCTGGTGGCGGCTCAGGTCAGCCTGGCGCGCGAGCTCGGCGAGACTGATCGATGCACCGGGCGTATCGCGCATCAGACTTAGCGCTCGGGCGATGCCCGGCGATGGCGTGGCGCCGTGTTGCGAGGGCGCCCGATCCTGGTAGCGCCGAGCGTCGCCGAGGATGGTGATGAGCAACGACTCCAGGGCGATGGACGATGACGCCGTCGCCGCTTGCCCAAGCACCTGCGCACACTGGCTGAAGAGGTTGGGCGAGCGCACGACTGGCGAGCGGAACTCGTAGTCCGTGCCGGCGCCCTCCGTGCGGTCGAGGGCGATGTCCGCGACCAGGTCAGGGTCTAGGTAGAGCATTTGCCATGCCCGGGCGTGCGGGCCGAGGGACGCGCCGTCGTGCACCTCAGCCGGGTGCACGGTGATCACATCGCCCCGTTGCGCTTCGACCTGGCCGGCACAGCTGGCCGAGCGCTGCGCGCCCTCGGTCACGATACCGATGCCGAATTGCTCGTGCGTGTGCCGATCGAAGCGCCGTGCGCTGCGCGCGCAAACGATCTCGATGCCGAGCGCAGGATGTCGTTGGACGCGAAACTCGTGCACTTGTTTCATGGGCAGACACGTTACCACCGATGGTAAGGACCGAGGATCGCAGCGCCGCTCCTTACGAGCGTGCGTGGGGACGCTCCGGGGCGCTACCATAAGCAGACCACGGCATCGCCTTCGCAAGGGCGCGAAGCTACGCGGATCAGGAGGGCACGTGACTTTGGCTAACAGCATCTGGTTCATCTACTTCGTGCGATGCGCCAGCGATGAGATCTACACGGGGATCGCCACCGATGTGGCCCGTCGCTTTGCGGAGCACCAGGCAAACGGCCCGCGCACGGCGAGGTTCCTGCGCGGCCGCGGTCCCCTGACGCTAGTCACCTACGCACCGGCCGGTTCGCGCTCTGCCGCCCTGCGCCTCGAGTCGCGCGTAAAGCGCCTGCCTCGCGCGCGCAAGTTGGCGATGCTGGCCAGCGAGGCCACCCTGCAGCGCGAACTCGCGGTCTTGGTCGCGGCCCCCTAGGGAGAGTGGCCATGGTGGCGAAGCGAAAGCTCTACGCTCGCCTAGACGCTTTGGAAGCGCAGCTCAAAGCAGGGTTGCTAGAACATCTGCCCAACGCAGCGCGCGGCGAGAATGATCTGGTTTTCTGCGTATCGCCCTTCAACCCCCACCCCGAACTCAAGCATTCGACGGATAAGACGACGGAGCGCTTGGTGGCCCTAGGCGTGCAGATACTGGCGCTGCGCGGGAAGCTGGGCGAGCCAGAAGACGAGCGTTCCCCCGCGGTACGTATCTGTTGGTACTGCCGACAATGGAGCGATCTCGGTGTCGAGCACCGCGCAAGCGCAGCCCAGCTTGCGCAACGCTTCCTAGCGGAACTAGAGGGAGAGCCCACGGATGGATCCTGATTCCCCCCCGAAAACGGTGTCCAAGCTGCTCGAGCAGCATCAGCAGCTGGTGCATTCGCAGCACAAGAAGGTGCTCTCGCACACGCAGCGTCAGGAAGGGGAGTGGCTGATCAACACGCTGATGATCGAGGATTGTGCGACTCCCTTTCGCTACAAGCGCAAGAAGCGCTATCGCGATCTCAAAGGCGCACGCGTAGACCTCACCTACTATCCCGCTAAGCTCGAGGTGGCGGGGATTAGTATGGACGTGATGAACGTGGTGCGCATCCGGCGCTCATGAAGCGCCCGCCGGGCCGCGCGCTGGCGCCTTACAGCCAGCCCAGATCCCGCGCCGTGCGAAACGCCTCCACTCGGTTGCTTGCCTGCAACTTGTCCATTGCATCCGCCAGATAGTTGCGCACGGTGCCAGCGCTCAAGCCGAGCTCGGCGGCGATTTGCTTGTTCTGCAGGCCCGCTTCCGCCAGCTGCAGCACCTGACGTTCCCGATCGGTCAGCGGGTCTGGGGTGGTCCAGGCGAGTTCGGCAAGCTCTGAGGGCACGTGCCGCTCCCCCCGATGCACCGCGCGTACAGCGCCCGCCAGCGCATCGCTCGAGGCGTCCTTCAGCACGTATCCGGCCACGTCCGCATTGAGGGCCCGCTGCAGATAACCCGGGCGTGAGAAGGTAGTGACGATCAGCACCCGCGTAGGCAAGCGTGCCTCGCGGATCATCTCCGCGAGTTCGATGCCGCTGTGACCGGGCATCTCGATGTCCGTGATCAGCACGTCGGGACGCAGGCGCCGAACCGCGTCGATCGCCTCGGTGCCATCGCTCGCCTCCGCGACCACCTCGATATCCTCCTCCAGTGAGAGAAGGGTGGCCAAGGCGCCGCGCAGCATGGCCTGGTCCTCGGCGATGAGGACGCGAATCATGCGATGCCTCCCGACTCACCGAGCGGCGTGAGCGGCAGGCGAATGCGAATCTGCATCCCCCCTTCGCGCTCGATCTGCGCGTCGCCGCCGAGCGCCTCCACGCGATTGCGCAAGCCACTCAAGCCCGCGCCCTCGCGCGTACTCGCCGTGCCGACGCCGTTGTCCGCCACCACCAACTCGACCCTATCTTCCGCCTGTTCAAGCTCGATCCGCGCGGCGCTCGCCTGGGAATGGCGCACGATATTGGTGGTGGCTTCGCGGATGCTGAGTCCTAGGGTTTTGCCGAGCGTGGGGCCGAGCGTGCGCGGCACGTCGCCGCGGATCTCGAGGTCGACGCCGGCCGCATCGAGTGCCAGGCGCGCGCGGTCGATCTCCGACTCCACGGAGGTGGCGGTCATGTCGTACACCGCCGCGCGGATCTCGCTCAGGGCGCTGCGCGCGGCTGAGGCCACCTCACGCATCTCATCGCCAGCGCGCTCGGGGTCGCGCTGCAGGAGCTTGGCGGCCACCTCGGCCTTCAGCGCCACCATCGTGAGCGTGTGGCCGAGGAGGTCGTGCAGCTCGTGGGCGATGCGCTCGCGTTCGGCGAGCGTGGCCTGCTGGCGCTCGAGCACCTGAGTGCGTTTGAGCTTGCGCTCGCGTTCTATGCTCTCCGCCGTTGCCGTGCAGGCGATGCCGATGATGATGCCGAACGCGAGGTTGAAGAACACGGCCAGGTAGGGCTGGCGCGTGGCGAGAGCGAAGGCGCCGTAAGCGACGCTCAGCACGCCGATCACCAGCATGCCGCGGCGCCGCGGGCGCTGGAAGGCGGCCTGCACGCAGGCGTAGGTGTGGAAGACGCCGTGGATCCCCGCGTAGCCTGCCGTGGCCCAGGCCAAGCCCTCCATGATGGCAATGTAAATCAAGGCACCACGATGGCTGCACTCGTAGGCGCGGAAATAGACCGGCAGGAAGATGGCGATGGCCACCGCGGCGACGATGAGATCGATCGCCTGCGGCGCTCGCCACAGCCAGCCGGTGAAGTAGAACAGTAGGTAGACCAGATTGAACATGCGCCAAAGGCGCGGTTCGTCGTCGTCGGTCTGCGGGTCGTCCTCAGGGCTCATCGCAAGGCTCCGGCGTGCTCAAGGCACCAGCTGTACGTCGTCGAGGGCGAAGGTGTACTCGCCGGCCGCGTCCGGACTGACGAAGGCCATGCCGATAAAGCGCGTGGCGGTGAAACCCGCGAAGTCCGCTAGCGGAATCTGCACCTCGCGCCACTGCTCGCCCACGGTGAAGACCACCGTGGGCGGTGTTCGCACGCCCTGTTCGAACATCATCAGTCTATAGCGTGCAGGGGTGCCGCGTACGGCGAAGCGCACGGCCGAGATTGCCGTGAGGTCGGCGGACTGATCCGGCCCGCCGAAGGCGAGGAAGGCGCCGGCCCAGGGGTATGGGAAGGCGCGCGTCACCGTCGCCTGCACGGCGAGGGTGCCGCCGCGGCCCGCCTCGTCCCCGTCGAGCAGGTTGATTTGCGCCTTGGACGTGCCCCCCATCAACGCATCGCTGGTCGCCGTCCAGCTGAGGCCCGAGGGTCCGTTGAGACCGGTATCGAAGTCGCTCAGAGCGCCCGCTAGGCGCATACTCTCGCCGGCCGGTGGCAAGGCGTCGCCCGAGAAGAAGCCGTTGCGCAGCACCGTGCGGATATCCGCCGTGGCCTCGATGCTCACCAAGGGGTCACCGCTGATCAGCAGCAAGTCCGCGCGTGCGCCTTCGGCGATACGCCCGCGCCCTTCGAGACCGAACTGCTCCGCGGCCACGTGGGTGGCGGCGGCGATCGCTGCCGCCGGCGAGAGGCCGGCACGCACGAGTAGGCGCAGCTCACCGTGCACGCTGATGCCGTGAGCCGTGCCCGGGTTGGGCGCGTCGGAGCCGGCGAGGATGGGCACGCCCGCTTCGTGCAGGCGACGCACGTTGGTGAGCGCCTTGTCCAGGTCGAAGATCGGCGAGCGGACGTTACCGAAGGTTTGGCGTAGGTTTACGCGCGCCAGCGCGTCCACCCGTTCGCCGAGCTCGGGGTGCTCGAGCAACCCAGGGCCCGTGGACTGGCCGCTGGCCGTGGCGATGATGGCGAGTGTGGGCACGATGAAGACGCCGCGTTCGCGCGCCTCGCGCAAGAACTCATCGTCCACGATCGAGTCGGCGAAGATGTGCACGAACCCGTCGATGCCCGCGCCGAGCAACGCGCGCGCGTCTTTTTGGGTGGCGATGTGAGCGACAGCCTTCAAGCCCGCGGCGTGAGCCGCGTCGATGATCGCACTGGCAGTGGCGAAGTCGAGGCTCGCACGCCCCGGCCAGTCGGGCATGTAGACGAGCTTGATGTAATCGGACCCCTCGGCGACGCGGGCGGCGACCCACGCCGTTGCCTCGCTCGAGTCTTGCAGCGTCTCCACGGGGACGGGGAACTGGGTGCCGTGGCCGCCTTCGACGGTCGCCAACATGCCGGCGCTGAACAGGGCGGCGGCGTCAGCGGCGCCGTAGGCGTCGCGAGACTCGCGTGCGCCCAGCAGGTTCATCGGGTCGGTGAACATGTCGAGCACGGTCGTCACCCCGAAACGCAGGGCATCGCGTCGGGAGGTGCCGTAGGTGTGCACGTGGGCGTCGATCAGGCCGGGCAGGGCCGTGAGGCCCTCGCCATCGAGGTGCGGGGCGCCCGCCGGCGCTCGAGCGTGTGCGCCGATGGCGGCGATTTGCCCACCGGCCAGCACCAGGCGGGTGGGGCCGACAAGGCGCTCGCCATCGAAGTAGCGCACGTCGTCGATCACCAAGGAGGTGGCCGCGTCGAGCGTGTCGCTCGGCGTGGGGAGCAGCAGGATCAGGACGATGAAGCTGCCGATGATGCCTGCCAGCGCCAGCACTAGGTTGCGTGCGAGCATAGTGATTTCCTACGGGAGCTAGCGCTGGCGCGACCAACGCCAGGCCGCCAGCGCGCCGAGCACGCCGGTGGTGAGGGCGATGATCGCGATGTGTGGGAGCACCTTGCGGGTCGGGTCTGGGCGCACCACCGCCAGGGCGACCTCCGCCAGGTGATAGGAGGGCAGGGCCTGGCCAACCGCGCGCAAGCCGTCGGGAAACATGGAGGCGGGGAACCACAGACCGCCCAACACGGCGAGGCCGAGGAAGGCCAGGTTGGCGATGGCCACGGCGGCGTTGGCGCCGAAGGTAAAGCCGATCGCGAGCCCGAGCAGGGAGAAGGGCACCACCGCCAGCACGTGACACAGAAGCAGCAGCGCCCAGTCGCTGCGCGCGAGGGTGACGTCGCCCGCGAACCCAGCGGCGGCGTAGAGCGGGAGGAGCGCTAGGGCCCCGAACAGGACGGTGGCCGCCAGGCGCGCCACCACATAGAGGTAGCCAGGCACGGGCGCCGTTCGCTTCAAGGAAAGCCAGCCGCGCTCGCGTTCGCTGGCCACGCCTGCACCAAAGCCGAACAGGGAGGGGCCCATCACGGCGAACACGCCGTAGGTGGCGAGTAGGTAGGCCGCCGCGCCGCCCGATTGGGACAGCATCACGCCGAATAGCAGGTAAAAGGTGGTCGGCATGAGCAGCGTCGGGAGGACGAACTCCGGGGCGCGTAGGGACTTGGTAAGTTCGGCACCGATCTCGTTGAGCAAGGCTCGGGTGGATAGGCTCATGCACGCGCCTCCAGCGTGTCATCGGACGTTCCCGTGAGCACGGAGAAGGCCTCTTCCAGAGAGGGCTTGCGCACGGTGAGTTCCCCGGGTGCCGGATCCACGGCGAGCAGGGCGGCGAGGGTCTTGGGCGTATCGTCGCTGAGCAGTTCCACCAGGCGTCCGTGTCCGCTCACGTGCCGTACCGCGGGCAACGCGCCGAGGGTGGCGGTGTCCAGGGTGGTGCTGCAGCGTATGAGCGCGCCGCCGACGCGAGCGCGCACGCCGGCGTCGTCGTCGGCGGCGATCACCAGGCCGTGGTTTAGGACCACCACCCGGTCGGCCAGAGCGTCTGCTTCTTCGAGGTAATGGGTGGTGAGGACCACCGTCGTGCCCTGCACCGTCAGGCGTCGAATGCCCTCCCACACGGTCTTGCGCGCATCCCTGTCGAGTCCCGTGGTGGGTTCGTCGAGGAAGAGCACGCGCGGGCGTCCGACCAGCGCCATGGCGAACTGGACGCGCCGCTTCTGGCCGCCGGACAGGGTCTTGTAGCGCTGGTCGACGAAGGCCCCGATGTCTGTCTCGTCGATCAGCGCCTCGAGGGTACGCGGCGTCGGGAAGTAGCTCGCCTGCAGGGTTAGCTGCTCCCGCCCTGTTAGCAAATCCGGTAGGTCCGTGTCCTGCAGCATAACACCGCTGAGGCGCCGAGCTGCCAGTGATCCCGCGCGCTCGCCGAACAGGGCGATCTCGCCGGCGTTGGGTTTGATCAGTCCCAGGGCGCACTGAATCAGCGTCGTCTTGCCGGCGCCGTTCGGGCCGAGGACGGTGCAGATCTGACCGGGGTCGAGGTCCAGGTCGACGCCCCGCAGAGCCTCGTGGGCGCCGTAGCGCTTGCGCAAGGTGCGCGCGTGGATGGCAACGTCGGCGGTCAACTCGTGTCCTCCCTTCAAACCTGAGATGCATTCTCGACGGGGGCGTTCTCGGTCACTACCGCCAAAGGGCAGATCGCAGGGGTGACATTTGTCACGGGGCGTTTGACGCACCCAGGGGGAGCTCGCGATCATCCGCGTGATGTTTCGAACGATTCTGCTGTACGCCCTGCTGCTCGCCCTGGCCACCTTCGCGCTCGAGTGGTTTGAGTACCGCTACGTGGCGCGAGTCTTTCCCCGCGAGGTTTACATCGTGGTTATCGCGGTGGCCTTCGCCGCCCTCGGCGTGTGGGTGGGTATCCGCTTGACTCAGGGACGCCGCGCTGGGGCCTCGGCCTTCGAGCGCAACGACGCGGCCCTGACTTCCTTGGGTATCACCGAGCGTGAGTACGCCGTGCTCCAATTGCTCGCCGATGGGCTGACAAACAAGGAGATCGCCCGCCAGCTCTCCCTTTCCCCAAACACCGTGAAGACCCACGTGGCGCGTCTGTACGGCAAGCTCGAGGTGGGTCGGCGTACGCAGGCGGTGAGCAAAGCACGCACCCTGGCCCTCATCCGTTAGGGCGATTCACACAAGTTAAGCCGCTGATTTGACGGTGATCACCCCTTTGGGTGATGGTGCCGTGGGTGCGCGAGGAGTCACGCTTTGCCTATCGCTAGTTGCTCGCCAGGGAGAGGAGACTCCAATGCTTCGCATCATCATCAAGTACGGCTCGGTCTCTGGGCTCATCGTCATTCTCACCATGATCCTCGGCCACGTGCTGTCCAGCAGCGAAGGGTTCTTTGCCGGGGCTGTCTTCGGCTACCTGGTAATGCTTGTGGCCCTGTCCATGATCTTCCTCGGCGTGAAGACTTACCGCGATCGGGAGCTCGGCGGCGTGATTCGCTTCTGGCCAGCCCTCGCCGTGGGTGCGGGGATCGCGGCGGTCGCCGGCGTCGCTTACGTGGTCGCCTGGGAGGCGTACCTGGTCATGACGGACTACGCCTTCGCCAGCGAGTACACCGCCGGGCTCATCGAGGAGAAGCGGGCGGCCGGCTTGAGCGAGGAGGCGTTGGCCGCTGAGGTGGAACGCTTGCGGGCCTTCGAGCAGCAGTACTTGAATCCGCTCTTCCGTATCCCCGTGACGTTTACGGAGATCTTTCCCGTGGGGTTGATCATCGCCCTGATCTCCGCAGGCGTGCTGCGCAACCCCGAGGTGCTGCCCGCGCAGCAGCCAGCTTAGGGGGAAGCGCGGGACGCCGCGGCGCAAGACGACGGTGCATCGGTGATCGATGCGCCGTCATCGTCGTCTGGTCCGGGCAAGGGCAGTGACTCGAGCCGATCCCGGCCACGCTCTTTCGCGAGGTACACGGCGGCATCGGCCCGGGAGAGCAAGTCTTCCGTCGATCGAAAGCCGCCACGCGTGTAGGCCACGCCAATGCTGGCGGTCACGTGCCGCGGTTCCTCACCGCCGCCGTCGAGGCGGATGCGACGCACCGCCGCCAAGGCCTTGTGGGCTGCCGTCAACGCCGCCTCGCGGCTCGCTGGGAACAGGAACACCACGAACTCGTCTCCCCCCAGGCGCGCGACCAAATCCCCGGGCCGCAGGGCGCGGCTCAAGCCCTCCGCCATCGCGAGCAGTGCCTGATCGCCGGTGGCGTGTCCGTACGTATCGTTCAGGTGCTTGAAATGGTCGACATCGATGAAGATGATTGCCGCGTTTTCCCCGCTCGCGCGCGCCACCGCAGCGGCCTCGTCAGTGCGACGATGAAATTCCAGGCGATTGGCGACGTCCACCAGGGGATCCCGCCGCGCCTGGCGATACAGGGCGACGGAGAGGCGCACGTTCTTTCGAATGAGCTGATTGATGCGTTTGGTGGACAAGAACATCATGCCGACGTACACGACGACGAAGACCACCAGGCCAGGACCGCTAGGACCGAGCTCGGCGGCAAAGGCAATCGCGCAGGCGATGGCCGCTGGCACCGAGAAGGCGATGAAGCAGGGCAGGTAGGTGGCGCCCGCAATCGTGGCGCCCGCGATGGTGCCCGCCGTCAGCACAGCGATGGCGATCTGCCCTGCAGGCTCTGCCTGCCCGAAGCAACACAGGTTGAGGTAGGCGATGTGCAGGCCAAAGGCGAGGGAGTTCGCGGCGGCGATCAGTGCCCAGCGCGCCGGCTGCAAGCGGTTACCGTGGCGCGAGTACAAGGTGCTGAGGGAGAAGCGAGCCACGCAGAGCGCCACGCCGAGGGCCCACCACCCGAGCACGTTCGTGAGACCCTGCAGCACGCCCAGAAGGTACGCGGTGACGGTGCTGTTGAGCATCATCACCACCGCCGCCGAGCGGTGATTGCGATAGAGCATGCCGAGGATCGCTTGCTGCTCGCGCTCGTGCGCGTCATCTGCGCTTTCCTGCAACAGGTCGTCGACGGATTGAGGAGAGGGTTCGGCCATCGTCGCCACGCTAGCGGATCCGCTCTTGGATCACCGCGGTCCGGTTTGCGAGGAACGTGAGGGACACCGGAACTGAGCACCAGATCACGTGCGGCGATGCCCCTCGATTGCTACACGCGAATGCTAGACTGCACCGAACAAAAGGCGTTTGGACCACACCCGAGAACAACATCATCAGGGAGCGATGAAATGCGATATGTAAACAGGGGCGTTACCGCCTGTGCACTCGTGCTGGCCGCCGTCACGGCGCAAGCCGATCTGGTGTCCGAAGACAGCGACTTCGGCACCGACACGATCACCCTCGATACGGACACGGGCCTGCGCTGGCTCGATTGGTCCGTCACCTTGGGGCTAAGCTTCGACGACGTCTCCGCCCAGCTTGGCCCGGGCGGCACCTACGAGGGCTTTCGCTTTGCGACCAACGCCGAAGTCGAGGCCCTGTGGCAAAACGGCGGCATCGTCGACATCACCACCGAAGGCCCTATCGACTTCGCCAACGACTTCACGCCCGCCAACTTCACTCCCGCCCAAGACCTCATCGCCCTGCTCGGCACCACAGGCCTCAACGGTGATCTGAGCGAAGGCCTTACGGCGGATGCGAGCGGCGGCGAACAAACGGTGGCCGAGCTGCAGGTGTGCCGCGCCATGATGTTCTGCACCAACTTCGGCGCCCCCGGCGACTCCGCCCTGGCGTCCCTAGGCCCCAACACCCAGGCCGCCGACACGCCGAGCAACATCATCGGCGCCGCACTGGTGCTCGATGAAGTGGCGGCGGATCCCATCGCTGGCACGGCGCAGGGCGTAAGCGTGATTCAGACCATCTGCCGCAACCTCGTCAGCGGCCAGTCCGTGACCGCGCCCTCTGCCGACGGCACGAGCTGGGACTGCTCCGCGGCTGGCCTCACCGGCAATGCTGGCGAGCGCGTGCTGCAGATCGTGGTGGGCGTCGCCGCCTGTGGCGGCCAACCCTGCGACGTCGGCGGCTCCACCACCGGCGTGGACGGCCTGATCACCGTGTGCCGCAACCTGACGGCGGGCGGCAGCGCCAACGCGCCGCTGATCAATGGCGCCTGGAACTGCAGCGATGCGGGTCTCGCCATCTCGAGCGGCGACATCACCTTGCAAGTGGTGGTCGGCAGCATCCCCGCCGCCGCCCAGGAGGCCCGCTACCACTGATCGGCATCGCCCCGTAGGGCGACGCTATCGACGCTAGCGCGAGGGCGATGGCCATCCCCGGCCATCGCCCTCGATTCCCGAAAGGGCGAACCGACACCTCTAGCCAGCAGGCGGCAGCGCTTTTTGGTACCTTGCGCTGCATCAAGGAGGTGCTCCCATGCCCTACGACGCTTCGCACCGCGCCGACCCGAGCGCGCAGCAACTCACGGACACGTTACGTCACGTCCGCGCGGCCTACGCGCGCCAGCCCGCACCCACGGCCCGCGAGCGTATCGACCGCCTAGATCGTCTGCACAACGCCGTGCTCGACTACAAGGACCGCCTGGTCGCCGCCGTCGAGGCCGACTTCGGCAGCCGCCCTGCCGCCGAGACCCTGCTCATGGAGCTGCTGCCCGTGCTCCAGGGCATCGCCCACAACCGCAAGCACGTGCGCGGGTGGATGCGGCCCTCGCGGCGCGAGACGCCGCTGATGCTCGCGCCGTCCACCAGCAAGGTGCATTTTCAGCCGCTCGGCGTGATCGGCATCGTGGTGCCGTGGAACTTCCCGCTGCTGCTCTCGCTCTCGCCGCTCGTGAGCGCCTTCACCGCCGGCAACCGGGCGATGATCAAGACCTCGGAGTACGCACCGCAGACCGGTGCCATGCTGCAGGAGATGCTCGCCAGCGCCTTCAGCGATGAGGAAGTGGTGGTGTTTACCGGCGGCGTGGAGGTGGCTACTGAATTTACTAAGCTACCCTTCGATCACCTCGTGTTCACCGGCTCCACGCAGGTGGGCCGCGTGGTGATGCGCGCCGCGGCAGAGAACCTCACGCCCGTCACCTTGGAGCTCGGCGGCAAGTCGCCGGCCATCGTGCATCCGTCGTTCCCGATCGAGGAGGCCGCCGCACGCATCGCCCTCGGCAAAGGCTTGAACGCCGGCCAGGTGTGCATTGCCCCCGACTACCTGCTGCTCCCGCGCGACCAGGTGGACGCCTTCGCTGAGGCCTACGAAGCCGCTGTGCGCAAGCACTACCCCACGCTCGCCCGCAACGGCGACTACACGGCGATCATTACCGAGCGCCAGCACGATCGCCTGCAGGGCCTGCTGAGCGACGCCGCGGCGAAGGGCGCCGAGGTTATCGGCATCAACCCTGGCAATGAGTCTCTCGAGGGCACCTGTAAGGTACCCATGACGTTGCTCAAACAAGTGAGCGACGACATGCAGGTGATGCAGGAGGAGATCTTCGGGCCCATCCTGCCGCTCGTGCCCTACGACGAGTTCGACGACGCAATCGCGTACGTTAACGCGCGGCCGCGACCCCTCGCGCTCTACTACTTCGATTGGGACCGGGCGCGCGGTGAGCACGTGTTGGCGCATACCCATTCGGGGGGTGTTGCGTTCAACGATGTGTTGAGCCAAGGCGTGGTGGACGACATGCCTTTCGGCGGCGTTGGCCCCTCAGGCATGGGGCACTACCACGGCAAGGAGGGCTTCCTGAGCTTCTCAAAGGCCAAGCCCGTAATCCGCAAAGGACGGCTGGACGCGATCGCCTTCATCGCTGCGCCATGGGGCAACCGCCTGTACAAGGCGTTCATGGCGTTTCAGTTCGCGCGCTTTCGTAAGAAGCGCTAACCGCCAGCAGACCCACGTTGATTCAGCGCGTCGTCCGCGGGCCGGCGCGCTTCTCCTGAGAGTATCCTCTTGAGCAGCAGCTTGCCCTTTGTTCAGCGGGCCTGGCCCGCCTTGGCCTTCGGCTTTGCCCTCACCTTCGCGTCGAGCGCCGGGCAAACCTACTTCATTTCCCTCTCGAGCGGCGCGATCCGGGATGAGCTCGGCCTAAGCCACGGCGGCTTCGGCACCCTTTACACCGTGGCCACCACGGCCAGTGCGCTCGTGCTGGTCTGGCTCGGCAAGCTAGCCGATCGCTACGACCTCGTGACCTTGGGGGCGATCTGTGTCGCAGTACTCGCCGTGGTCTGCGCCGTCGGCATGGGCAGTGCCCAGTCATGGCTGGGGTTAGGTATCGCGGTGTTCGGCCTGCGGCTCGCAGGCCAGGGGATGCTCAGTCATCTCTCGATGACGGCGATGGGGCGCTGGTTCTCGCGCGAGCGGGGGCGAGCCCTCAGCGTGGCGGTGCTCGGGTTCACGGCCGCTGAGGCCTTGCTGCCCTTTCTCGGCGCCCTCGCCTTGGCGACGTGGTCGTGGCGAACCCTGTGGTGGATCGCCGCGGGCGTGTTGCTGGCGGTGATGCTGCCGCTGGTGCTCTGGGCAGGGCAGCTCGCGAAAGGACGCGGCCTAGATCAACCCACCGAGGCCGACGCTGCCTCGACGTCCACGCCCGTGCGCCAGTGGACGCGCTCGGAAGTAGTGCGCGATCCGCGATTCTACGCCCTACTGCCGGGCGTGCTGGCACCGCCTTTTATCGTGACGGGCGTACTGTTTCATCAGGTGCACTTGGTGGAGCAAAAGGGGTGGTCGCTGCCCGCCTTCGCCGCTACCTATCCGTTTTATGCAGGGGCAGCGACGGCGGTGGCGTTGGGTCTTGGGTTTGTGATCGACCGTTTCGGCGCCGTGCGTTTGCTGCCGTACTACCTGCTGCCGATCGCCACGGGCTTGCTCGTGCTGAGTGTTACGCAGTCGCTGGTGGGGGCAGCCGTGTTCATGGCGCTGATGGGGGCGAGTGCGGGTGGCGCGACGCTGGTGATTGGGGCGCTGTGGGCGGAGCTCTACGGGGTGACGCACCTGGGGGCGATTCGGGCGTTGGCGGTGTCATTGATGGTGTTCTCGACGGCGTTGGCGCCGGGATTGATGGGGTGGTTGATCGATGCGGGGATGTCGATCGACTGGCAGTACCGGATGTTGGCGGCGTATGTGGTGGTGGGGATAGCGTTGTTCGCTGTGCTGCAGCCGAGCTTGGGGCTGAGGCAGCACAGCGCCTGGTAATCGCCTGCCCTTGCTCCCCAAGACGACTGTCTGCGGCGTCCGCCGTATTGCTCGTCGGCGGGTGCTATGTACGAGGAGGTCAGCGCTTGCGCTGACAGTTGATGCGAACAGCTGCCAGCGCCCTGGCCGTCGCAACGCGACCGTTCGTGGTCCGCTATCATGCTCGCTAGTCTCCTGGAAGCGAGCCTATGGACGAAGCCGGTCACGTGTTTATCAGCTACGCGCGCGAGGATTTCTCGCGAGTCGAGCCTGTCATCCGCATGCTGGGTGAGCAGGGCTGGGTGTTGTGGTGGGATCAGAAGAACCTACCGCTAGGACAGCGCAACGACCGAGTAATCGAGCAGGCACTGGATCAGAGCAGCTGTGTGGTCGTGTTCTGGTCGGCCGATTCGGTTCGGTCCGACTGGGTGCGGGATGAGGCGGACGAGGGCAAGGAGGCTGGCAAGCTGATCCCTGTACTGCTAGATGCGATTAAGCCGCCGCTTGGTTTCCGTGGACGTAATTTCATCGACTTATCAAGCAATGACCCCGAAGCTAGTGCCCGACTGGTGGCGGCCATTCGGGCGTTTGCCCCCGCCAAGCGTCCAAGGGCTCAACGTGCAGGCCAGGACAGGCGTACGGATGATCAATCCCCAGTCGTGAGCGCTCAGACTGTCAACCCAGGGCCGTCGAAAGGCGCTCCGCTTGATCCGCTGATTGCCGAACTGGATCGGCGGAGCACGTCTCCACAGCGACGGTTGGACATCGGTGACCTGCTTGCGCGGAACGGAGACACGCGCCGAGGCGTGTGTCTCGACGGAGACGCCATTCCGGACATCGCATGGTGCGAGGTGCCAAGTGGGGCATTTCGGTACGGCGATACCGGCGACCAGATCGAGTTGCCGACGTACTCGCTGTCTCGCTACCCGGTGACGAACGCTCAGTACGAGGCCTTCATCGAGGCCGGCGGCTACGAGCAAAGAGACAAGTGGTGGCAAGGCCTTAATCAGATGATACCGGAGAGCGGAGGGTGGTCCCAGAGCAACCGACCGCGCGAGTCGGTGTCATGGTACGAAGCGGTGGCGTACTGCCGTTGGCTGAGCGCGCAGCTCGGGTACGAAGTACGCCTGCCGACGGAGCAGGAATGGGAGAAGGGAGCCCGTGGCAAGCATGGGCGACGGTACCCCTGGGGCGATGAGTACCAAGTGGGAATCGCTAACCTTGATGAAACCAAGCAAGAGGATGGCCCAAACTACCTGGAGCAGACCACAGCAGTAGGCATCTACCCACAGGGAGCTTCACCGTACGGGATAGAAGATATGAGCGGCAACGTGCGGGAGTGGTGCGCGGACAAGTATGAAACGCCTCACGACACTGGCCCTTCCGGTGATGAGCCTCGGGTGTTGCGCGGCGGCTCCTGGTTCGTCTATCCGTGCCTCGCGTGCGCCTGGTACCGCTTCTGGTACCTTCCAAACCTCCGCAACCGCGGCTGGGGTTTTCGTTTGTGTTGCTCTTCCCCTATTCCCCACTGACCACCCTCACATCGAGTGTGAACCTCAGCGCGACCAGCACCATGGCGACTTTCTTGGGCAGTGCGCCGTGTTCTTGGTGGCCCTTTCCGCCAGCGCCACACCGGTCGAATAGTGCTTTGCGGGCGTCTACGCGAGCATGGTAGCAACGCTTCTAGACTAACGATCCTTGCCGGTGCTGAGTCACCGCGAAGCAGTGCAAGCGGGAGTTCTCGATCGCCGCGCTACGGTGAAACGTGATCGCCTGGTAACCGGGATCATTGAACATCGCGTCGATAGCTGCCTTTGACGGATACGCCGCGATGAAGCCGAAGTCCCAGGCGTCCCCGTCTCCCGAGCCGATCAAGGTCATTTGTGCCCGCCCCTGCCAAATGACCTGGCCGCCAACGCCAGCGAAGAACGGTGCCGACAGTTCGCTGTAGGTAGCGTAGGCCTGCTCGCCCGTGACGTCGCGCCCATCTTCGTAGGCGGCTCGGTGTCGCAGTTTGATGAGGTTCAGCATGTGCACGGGCCCCTCGATCTCGAGGTCCATGAACCGAGTGTAGTCCTCCCGCGTGGGGGTGATGAACGCCTCGGTCATGCTGCTCTCCTGCGTGCGGAAGACGTGCCGCGGCGCGTGTTGGTCCTACAGCCAGCGGCGCACGCGGGACCGGTACGCCTCGTAGCGCTCGCCGAACTTTTGCGCCAGCACCTGTTCCTCGGGCACGATCTGAAAGGTCGTGATCCAGATCACGAACAGGATCAGCGTGAGCACTCCTAACGGTTGCCCTAGCCAAAGCACCCACCCGATCAGTACGCCGAGCATGCCGAGGTACATGGGGTTGCGGCTGAATCGGTACCAGCCGCTCACGACCAGCTCGGTGGTCTTGCCGGGCGCGAGCGGCGTGATGGACGTCTTGGCGCGGAAGAACGCGATCACCGCGGTCACGTCGATCGCCAAGCCGACCGCGATGAGCGTGACCGCAACGGCCCGTTGGCCCGGTACGTGAACTTCAATGAGAGGCCCCCAACGATGCAGGCCCCAGGCCGCCCCCGCGCACAGGAGCCCGACCACCGGCGGTGGGACCCGCAGCTTCACGGGGAGGCCGCCTCCACGCTGGCGGTCCTCGGGGCGTGACGGGTCGGGTCGTACGCTTCCATAGGCAGCCCCCGTCGTACCCACCCGGGTCCTGCGCCGCGGCGCCCCGCCAGGCCTTCACGCACGTTGGCCACATTGACGAATCCCGCTTGGGTCAGCAGGTCGGCGGCGATCCCCGAGCGTCGGCCGGTGCGGCAGATCAGCAAGACAGGATGGTTCGGGTCACGATCCGCATGCAGCATCACCTGGCGCAGCAGGTCTGGGTCCTGCAGGGCGATCGTGATGGCCCCCGCGGGCACGCCCGACTCCTTCCATTCCTCGGGCGTGCGCACGTCGATCAATGTGACCTTGCCGGCCTGGGTGAGTTCGTGGGCGGTCGGCGCGTCGACCACCGGCACCTCGCTGGCAGCGATGCCAGCGAGCAGCAACAGCCACAAGGTGATGCCTGTGCGACGACGCGCGCCGGAGAAGCTCACTGGGTGGCGGCTCGCCCTGGCGTCCACGGCGCACCCGCTGCATCGAGTGCCATCTCGATCTCCACCAGTTGCACATCCAACAAGTCTGTTAGTTCTGTGGCGATCTTCGCGAACTCCGTTTCCGCCAAGCGCAAGCTCATCTCATGGCCATGGGTGGGCCCGTAGGTGCTGAGCACGCGCCCGAGTCCAGCGTGGAACAAGCGATCGCCCACCGAGGGCGTGCCTGGGTCGTTGGCCATCGCCCGCATCTCGTTGCCCTGCAGGCGGTCCTTCAGCCCTGAGAGTGCCTTACCGATTGCGTAGGCACGCTCCCCCAGTGTCGGATCCGCTTCGGCGGTCCGCAGCAGCACGCTGCGCACGGCCGTGACCCGCTCCATGCCTGCGTCGATGCGCGCGCCGGCGGCGGAGGTCTGACCTTCGAGCTTGTCCACGGCGCGGTTGAAGGCGAAGGCCACGGCGGGCTGGCGGCCCTCGAGGGCGCGCTCGACGATCGACACCACTTCAAAGGTCTGCGGCTCGCCGAGACGCGTGAGCTTGCCGTCCACGCGCTTCGCCGCGGTCACACTGTAGGTGCCCGGCGGGGCGAGGGCGCCGCCGGTTGGGATGTACTCCTCGCCGCCGGGGTTGGGCGTCCAGGCTTCGAGCCGCGGGTAGCGCAGGTTCCAGGCCACGCGGTGGAAGCCGGCCTTGGCGGGCTGCTCGATATGCTGCACCACCTTACCCTCCGCGTTGTGCACGGTGAAGACCAGCTTGGGCGCTTCCTCGCGCGACTCGCCGATGAGCGTCTCCCAGCCGGGGTAGGGCGTGTCTGCACCGCGCTCGACGAGTTCCGCCTGCTCGGCATCGCGCCGTTGCGCGGCGGTCTTGAGATCGTCGCGCAGGTAGTAGGTGAAGATCGCCCCGAAGTCTGGGTTGGGGGCGACGTAGAACGCATCGCCCTGGTAGGCCGCACCGTCCTGGCCGAGCGTGCGACGCTCTACGTACCAGGGCGCATCGCGTACGGGGAAGAGAGTGAACTCTTCTGCTAGCTGGTCTTCGGAGACGTCGCGCAGGGGTGTGTAGTCGTCGAGGATGTAGAAGCCGCGGCCGAAGGTGGCGCCGACGAGGTCGTGCTCGCGTCGCTGGATGGCGAGGTCGCGGAACGGGATGTTGGGCACGCCGCCGGAGAGCTTCACCCAGTTACCGCCGCCGTCGACGGTGAAGAACAGGCCAAACTCCGTGCCAACGAACATGAGATCTGGCTGCACCTCATCCTGCACCATGCGCCACACGAGGTGGCGGTCCGGTAGGTTGCCGGCGATGCTCTCCCAGGTGCGGCCGCGGTCCGTGCTGCGGAAGAGATAGGGGGCGAAGTCGCCGGTCTTGTGTTGGTCCACCGCCACGTAGACGGTGTTGGGGTCGTGCAAGTCGGCCTTGATGTCGTTGACGAAGAACATGTCCGCGACGCCCGGCAGGCGATCGATCTTGCGCCAGGTCTCGCCGCCGTTCTCGCTCACCTGGATCAGGCCGTCGTCCGTGCCCGCGTAGAGCAGGCCCTCCTGCAGAGGTGACTCGGCGAGGGACGTGATGGTGCTGAAGGCAGACATGGCGTAGGTGTCCCACACGGCATCGCTGCTCCACACGCGGCCCATCATCGGCTCCTCCAAGCGGTCGATTTGGCGCGTGAGGTCCGTCGAGGCGGGCAGCCAGCTGTCGCCGTAGTCCTCGCTGCGCCACACGCGCGAGGACGCGTAGTAGAGGCGCGAGGGCTTGTGCGGGCTGATCAGGATGGGCGAGTCCCAGTTGAAGCGCTCGGACGGTTCGCCCTCGCGCGGCTGCGGCTTGATGTAGACGACTTCGCCGGAGCGGCGGTCGTGGCGCACGAGGTTCCCCTGCTGCCACTCGCTGTAGATGATGTCCGGGTTGGTCGGGTCGATCGCCGGCTGGTGACCGTCGCCGAACACGGTGATGAACCAATCGCTGTTACGGATGCCGTTAGCGCTGTCCGTGCGCGAGGGGCCGGCCTGGGTGGCGTTGTCCTGGGTGCCGCCGATCACGTTGTAGAAGGGCACGTCGTAGTCCACGGCCACCTTGTAGAACTGGGTGACGGGGAGGTTGGCCACGTACTTCCAGGTGTCCGCGCGGTCGAAGGTCTCGTAGAGGCCGCCGTCGCAGCCCGCGAGCATCCAGTCCGGGTCCGTCGGCGAGAAGACCAACGCGTGGTTGTCGCTGTGCTTGTACTTGTGCGGCACCACGGTGAAGGTCTTGCCGCCGTCATGGGTCACGTGCATGCGCACGTCCATCTGGTAGACCGTATCGAAGTTGTGCGGGTCGGCGACGAGTTCCTGGTAGTAGTGGGGGCCCGTGCCGCCGGAGATGTAGTCGTTGCGCTTCTCCCAGGTCTCGCCGCCGTCGGCGGAGCGGTAAAAGCCGCCCTTGCGGTGGGCGAGTTCGATCGTGGCGTAGACCACGTTCGGGTCTTGCGGGGAGATGGCGAGGCCGACGCGGCCCATGTCTTCGCTCGGCAGGCCCGTGCTCAGCTTACGCCACTGTTTGCCGCCGTCCGTGGACTTGTAGATGGCCGTCTCCGGGCCGCCGTTGATCAGCGCTGCCACCGTGCGGGCGCGCTGGTGGGTGCTGGCGTAGAGCACGTTCGGCTGGTCCGGGTGCATCACCACCTCGTTGACGCCCGTGTAGGGGCCCGCGGAGAGCACGTTGGTCCAGCTGGCGCCGCCGTCTTCGGTCATGAAGAGGCCGCGGTCACCGCCCGAGGACCAAAGGGGGCCCTTAGCTGCGACGTACACGACATTCGAGTTGGTTGGGTGGACGATGATGCGGGCGATGTGTTCGGAGGCGGCTAGCCCCAAGTTCTCCCAGGTGTTGCCGCCGTCCTGGCTGCGGTAGATGCCGTCGCCGAAGCCGACGTGGCGGCCGTCGACCGCCTCACCGCTGCCCACCCAGATCGTGTCCGGGCGGCTGGGGTCGATGGCGAGGGCGCCGATCGAGTAGGAGGCCTGCTCATCGAAGATCGGCGACCAGGTGGTGCCGGCGTTGGTGGTCTTCCACACGCCGCCGCTGCCGACGGCCACGTACCAGGTGCTCTGGTCTTCGGGGTGTATCGCAATGTCGGCGATGCGGCCGGACATGAAGGCGGGGCCGATGCTGCGCATTTCGAGGCCGCTGAGGGTGGTGGCGCTCAGGCGGGGGTCGTCGGCGTGGGCCAGGGGGGTGAAGGCCAGCAGGGCCAGCATTGCGCCGAGGAATCTCGGGTGGCGGGAGGCGAGGCAGGTGAGCACGTGCAGCATCGTGGGCTCCGGATGGTCTTCTGGGGTGCATGGAGTCTGCCATAGGCGCTCGGACGCGTCAGGAGCACCCGCCCCGTGCGGAAGGCGTCTGAGAGCCGCGGTGCGGCAGCGTTTGCCCCTGCGGGTGCCGGATACTCCTGCCCAGCTACTTGATCAGCCGCGCCACACTCATCTTCAGCACGGGTGGCTGGAGGGCGGGGCGTGGCAGGAGGGTGTGGTCAAGCCGGAGCGAGCGGCCTCAGCGCAGGGGGTAGCGGGCGAGCCTATGCCCGACACCGGCCCGAGCGGACGCTGCTCTATCAGGTGGTGTCGCGCCACTACCCGGTGTTCGTCGAGCTGATGGAGGCCGAGGATCGCCCGCTGCCGAGGTTCGTGCGGCGGGAGTTCGAGGCATACTTGAAGTGCGGTCGGCTCGAACACGGGTTCCTGCGCGTGCGTTGCGAGGCGTGTCACGCCGAGAAGCTTGTCGCCTTCTCCTGGCCGCTCTTGCGCATCCATGCGCGCGCGGCATTAGTGATTCCATTCACGTCACAAGCGCCGGGGCTGGTGCCCGAGCTGCGGCGCCCGGCACGGCGGCGCTGCTCGTGGACGAGGTGCTGCCGGCAGTGCCGATCCGCCAGTGGGTGCTGAGCGTGCCATTCCCGCTGCGATTCCTGTTCGCAAGAGAGCCCGAAGCGATGGGATCGGTGCTGCGGCTGGTGGTGCGGGCGATCGAGTCGTGGTTGATCGCTCGCAGCGGCCACACACGGGCGAGCGCCCGAGGCGGGGCGGTGACGTTGGTGCAGCGCTTCGGGAGCGCCTTGAACCTCAACATTCACTTCCACCTGCTGGTGCTGGATGGCGTTTACGTTGCAGATCGGCAGGGCGGTCCGTAGTTCGTGGCGGTACCAGACAGTACACGCAGTCATCAGCGTAGAGGACTGAGGATATCCCTAACTGCTCGTAGTTTGGACCAGCGGCTTCCGGAGAGCTACAAGCTCCGTGCGAGTGCTCGGATGCTACCGACCTGATGGTTGCGTGGCCGATCCTGATACGCACTTACAACCTCAGAACGCTTAACCCGTTGGTTTTCCTACGGAGGGTAGCCTTAGTCGCAGGAGCCCAGCGGAGATGATGCGGTGCAAGAGTTGGCCCCGGACGACTGGGTCCGGGGAGACGCGTGAGCTTCCGAACCCCCATGGCAACTCAGCCTGAGTTTGCGCGATCCAGATACTCCCAAGTCCGTAGTGGTCAGCCGAAGCTCTGGACCTACGGACTGTCTTCGGGAGGCAGGGGCCGGTGGTTCGACCTGTCAACTCGACCATTGATTTCAGGCAGTTGACCGCGACAGCTGCTACATGGCCGGAGCGAGGTCACGCCACCTGTATCCCTTGCTGCCTGACGATTGTGTACTAACGTAAACGTTGACCGGTAGGCTGCCTTTCTCAGGCTTTCTGCGTCTCGATGGGCTCACAGCTGCAGGATCCTCTCGATCTCCATGCTCACTTGGCGATGGTGCTCATCCTCTACGGGCTCGACGTACCAGCGCCCACAGTCCTTGGGCACACCGCACGCGCTGCCCGTGCCGGAGCACGACGAGCCGCTGGCTGGTTGCCTCGTGGGGACTAATGGCTCGCGGGGCATTCCCATCTCGGTGCTCACATCGCTCCCCTGCGCGTTGTCACGGTGTCGTGCTGGCCGCGGGTGGGTCGACCGCTTAGTATGAGTTCGAGTCCCAATACACCTGCGCCAGCACGCAAAACCGCGCGAAGCGTTCCCCTGCGGCACGGAGGCCGGCCCGATCATGCGTAGTTCCCGGATCCCACCCACCCAGTCCACCCACATCCACTCGGCTATCAGCGCCGCTGTCCTGCTTATGCAGTTCGGCAGCTCGGCGCATGCCGCGCTCCCGCCCGTGATCGACCTCGGGGCGCTTGAATCAGCCGCCGGGGGTGACGGATCGGTGGGCACGGTCCTGACCGTCGTCGCGCCAGACGAACGCTTCGGTTACTCGGTCGACAGTGTTCCCGACCTCAATGGCGACGGCCGCGACGAGGCGCTGCTCGGTGGGGTCGGTGATACGGCCTGCCTGCGCTGTGCCGCTTTCCTGGTGCGCGGGGTGGAAGCGCCGCGTCCGAGCATCAACGTGATCCGCACCGCCCTGACGACGGACGGGGCGGCGGCCAACGTGTTTCGCAGCGCGGACGCGGCGGACACCGGGGGGCGCAGCGTCGGGGCCGTCGGCGATCTCAACCACGACGGACTGCCGGACTTCGCCATCGGTGCCGACCGCGGCGACCGCGAGGGGCTAAGCAATCGCGGTGAGGTCTACGTGCTCTACGGCGATACGGACGGGTACCCAGCCGTACTCGACACGTTGGCGTTGCTGCCGGAGAACGGCGGCGATGGCAGCGCGGGGTTCGTCGTGCTGGGCGATCGGGTGGACGCGCTGATCGGCAACGCCCTGGACGGCGGCTGCGACATCAACGCGGACGGTTACGACGACCTGCTGATCGGCGGCAACGCAGTATCTGCTGTGCTCTTCGGCGAAGCGGGTGGTCTGGCGCCGGTGGTCGATCTGGCCGAACTGATGCCGGAGAACGGGGGTGACGGCTCGCGTGGCGTCATGCTTACCGACGAAGCGATCGCATTCGGCCAACTCGGGCTCTCGGTGAGCTGCCTTGGTGATATCAATGCCGACGGCATCGACGACTTCGCCTTCGGTGCGCAGCTGACGCGCCTCTACGCCACGCAGCAGGGCGCCACCGTGGTGGTGTTCGGCCGCGACGACGGTTTCCCACCCGTCCTCGACCTCGGCGACCTCCTCTCCGCCAACGGCGGCGACGGCAGTCGGGGCGTCGTCTTCGTCGGCATGCACGAGCGGGACTACGCCGGCGCCGACGTCGCCGACGCGGGCGACTTCAACGGCGATGGGATCGCCGATCTGGCCCTGTCCATGGCGCTCTCCAGCCCGCAGGGCCGGGAGAACGCGGGTCGGGTGGTCGTGGTGTACGGGCGCGCCGAGCCGTTTCCCGCGGAGTTCGGCCTGGCGCGCCTGCTACCGCGCAACGGTGGCGACGGCGACGAGGGCCTGGTCTTTGATAGTCCCGGCGGCGAGCCGCAGGACGAGAGCACCTACGAGATCGACCAGGTGACAGGGGTAGGCGACGTCAACGGAGACGGCCTCGACGACCTGCTCATCGGCGGCTTCGGCAGCCGCCCCCCCGGGCGTCCGGAGGCGGGGGCGGCCTTCCTGGTGTACGGCGCCACGAACTTCACCGAACGGGTGATCGACCTCGACGAGCTCTTGCCGCGGAACGGCGGCGACGGCAGCCGGGGGGTCGTGCTGCTCGGCGCGCGGGTGGAGGACGAGGCTGGCAGCGAAGTGGCCGGCGGCGACTTCAACGGCGACGGCCTGGCGGATCTGCTGATCGGGGCACCGTCGGCGACCCGCGCCGGCGCGGTGGGTACCGGCCTTGCCTACATCGTGTTCGGGCAACCCGGTCCCGAGGCGCCGGTGTCGCAGGAGGTGACCCGATGAACCGCCCGCTCAGTCGCGTCCTGCCGGCGATGATCGTGGTTGTCCTGGCCCTGGGGCACGCCGCGCGCGGCCAACTTCCGGCGGAGGTCTACCTCTCCACGCTGGATCCCGCCAATGGCGGCGATGGCAGCGCAGGGGTGGTGTTCACCGCGGCCACCCCCGAGGAGTTCCTGGGGTCGTCCGTGGCCGCCGGCGACGTCGACGGTGACGGCGTGGCGGACGTGGTCATCGGCGGCCTCGGCGACAGCCCGTGCCTGCGCTGTGCCGCCTTCGTGGCGTACGGGCGAGACGACTTCCCGCCGTCCTTCGATCTGATCCGCCGAGCCAACGAAAGCGATGGGCAGGAGGCCTTCATCATCGGGAGCAGGGCGCGCGACGATCTGGGCGGCAGCGACCTGCAGGCCACGGTCGACCTCAACGGGGACAGTCTGGCAGATCTGCTGGTCGGTGCGCGCTTCGCCGACAACGATGTGGGCAACGCAGGAGAGGTTGCGGTGCTGTTCGGTAGTGGCCAGCGCGGGTCGTCCCGCGTGGACGTGGCCGACCTCCTCGAGCGCAACGGTGGCGATGGCTCGCAGGGCGTGATCTTCAGCGGCTGGGACTTCGCCGAGGGCGTGGGCACCGCCATTGCCGGACCGTGCGACGTGAACGGTGATGGTGTGCACGACGTCGTCTTCGGGGCGCCGGAGGATTCGGAGGGGCAGATGCACATCGTGTACGGCCGCCCCTCGGGCTTCCCGCCGGAGTTCGGGCTGGCCCGCCTGCTTCCCTCCGTGCGCGGCGACGGCCGCGAGGGCGTATTCGTGCAGGAGCCCTTCGATTCCTCGGCGGGCACCTCCGCCGCCTGCGCCGGTGACGTCAACGCCGACGGATTCGACGATCTACTGCTCGGTTCCGGGGGTGATCGTAATGGCGGCGTCTACCTGCTCTACGGCCGCGCCGACTTCCCCCCGGAGCTCGACCTGATCGATCTGTTGCGCCGTGGTGGCGGCGACGGCGCCGAGGGCACGTTGTTCAAGACTGACGGCGGCGGCTTCCTAGGCGTCAGCGTCACGGGTGGCGGGGACTTCAACGGCGATGGCATCGACGATATCGCCTTCGGTGCGCCACCCACGTCCAACAACGCGAGCGGCAACGTCTACGTCGTCTACGGCCGCGCGGAAGGCTACTCCCCCGAGTACCTGATCAACCGACTGTTCCCGGCGGCCAACGACGGTTCACAGGGGTTGGTGATCACCGGCCTGAACGCGGACGACGACGTCGGGGCAAAGGTGAGCTTCGCCGGCGACGTCAACGGCGACGGCCTCGACGATCTGCTCATCGGCGCTCCCCTGGCGGACTCGCCCGCAGGCCTGGACGTCGGCGCCGCCTTTCTGGTCTACGGGCAGCAGGACCCGGACGGCGCCGTGCTCCCGCTCGTGAGCCTGCTGGAGGCGGGCGGTGGCGATGGCAGCCGCGGCGTGGTGTTCTTCGGCGAGTTCAACGGCAGCGATACGGGGGTTGGTCTGGCGGCGGGCGACGTCAACGGCGACGGTCGCCCGGACGTGCTCATCGGGGCGCCGTCCGCACGCAGTTCCGGTGTGGGGATGACGGGCAAGGCCTACGTGGTGTACGGGCAGGCGGCGGCGGACTGAGCCGCCCGCGCCCTATGAAGGCGTGCTGTGCGGGGCTCGATGGCGCAGCGGCGAGTTCGCTTGTTGCCGTAGCGTCGTGCAGCCTGGCAGACGCAAACGATTACTTGGCCCGCATTCGGGTGTCCACAGCACTCAGCCGGACTTCGGGTCACCGTCACCACGCTGTTCAAGCACCATGGAATCGGCGCCGATATCGCTTCGGACCTCTACCGCCACGACAGCGGTGAGCACCAACAGAAGAACTGCCGAGGCCACGCCGACCCAGAACATCCACCCCTCAGACGACCGGGGGGCGCTTGGCCCCCTGTACTCGCTCTCGTCCTGATTGTGTTTCATTGCGTGTCTCCTCGATCATGCTGCAGCAGTCTCGACCGAAGTTGTCGCCGTTTGCGCCGCCGTTGATCACCACTCCTGATTCGCCATCCAGCCCTAGCAGACTTATCTCTGCACGCGATGGGAGATCGGACGCGCCAAAGACAACATAAGCCTGGCCCGCGCCAAACCGACCGCCCGCATCTGCACTGATACCGGTGATGAGTACGTCCGGTAGACCATCGTTGTTGAAGTCCCCGGCCTCAGAGACGCAGGAACCGGCGTCTCCAAACTCATCCCATCCATTCAGAACAACACCAACGCCACTGCCTAGACTGTCCCGAGTCAGCGGGGTTTCAAATGGCTCCGAACGTCCGAAAAGAATGTAGGCCTGCCCGACAGAGTTCATGCCAAATAGATCAGCGCTTGGGGCGCCAATGACCACATCGTCGAATCCATCTCCGTTTACATCACCAACCCCGGAGATAGTTGCGACTGAATCACCTTCGCCGGTTCCTTGAAAAACGATGCCGCTCTCTGCCGTCAAGCTTGCGACTGACAAGTGGCCTGATACGGTGGCGCCGCCGAAGACAATATAGGCCTCCCCTGCGAATAGTTGCCCTTCGGGGTCGGCAAATGCAGCAGTGACGCCGAGGTCGGCATACCCATCGCCGTTAAAGTCGCCGACTACATTTGCGGAGGTCCCAAGGAAGTCCTCTTGTTCCCGGCCGCTGATGACGAGCCCATCGGCTGCCGAGAAGTCACTAGTATCAACGACGGGCGGAAACCCGCCCGCCGCCAGGGAGGTAAGGCTGTGCAACAAAGCACCCATGGCTCCAACAAAAACCATGGTTCCCGTACGATGTGGCTGGGAACCGTAGCTATTGGATTCATTCCTATGTTGCATCATGCCCGTCATTCCAATTTAGAGGGTTGCCAACGCGTTTGGCGAGAGTGTGACACGGCGCATTGAGAAATCGCGTGTGAGCACACCCGTCACTGCGCAGTTGTCCGGGTTGCCTTGCCTGACAACTTCCGAGTAGAAGAAGTCTGGTTCTGTATCAGCGGAGAGGGCGCGCTGTGGCGCAAGTATGGTCAAACCGAGCTAGAAACCCCCTTAAGACCCGGTGAATCCGTACTAATAGGGTTTCAGACCGAATTCCAATTCCGCGCCACCGGTAGCATCCCCTTGGAGCTGATTATTAGCGGGTTTCCTGGGTGGCCCGGACTGGACGAGGCTATGCCGGTAGCGAAGGGTCGTTGGAATACATAGCACCCTCGACTCGCCGTCTGAACTCACGGCTGTCAAGGATGCCACTCACGTGCGGTTTTGTTGGTTGATCAGAGGCACCGGCTCGAGGCCCCGCAGCCGAGATGACCGATGACGGCGCGTTGCGCCCTTGCCGGTTGACCGCCATCGGGCCGACAAGAGCAACCTAGGGCTACGCGCGCACGCCGAAGGCTGCCCCCTTTATCAGGATAGTTGGGCGGTGATTGGACTCTTATCTCTTTGAGCAGGAGGCGGAAGAGAGAGTATTCGATGCCCCGCTATTCCTAGCATATCAGTGAGCGAGGATGATTGCTTTGTAGAACCTCTCGCTAAACAATCCGGCTGTAACGCCCACCAAGGCACTCCCGTACGTATTCAGAACAACAGGAGCACCGTCAACCTGAAGGAAAAGGAGTGTAGCGCCCCCTTTACTCGCCAGAAGCGCAGTAAAGCCAACTGTTGCACCGAGGGTCAGTGCCCGCAAAGCACGCCGCCGATCACATTGTAGAAAGGCACGTCGTAGTCCACGGCCACCTTGTAGAACTGGGTGACGGGCAGGTTCGCCACGTACTTCCAGGTGTCCGCGCGGTCGAAGGTCTCGTAGAGGCCGCCGTCGCAGCCCGCGAGCATCCAGTCCGGGTCCGTCGGCGAGAAGACCAACGCGTGGTTGTCGCTGTGCTCGTTCGCAGGTCATGTCCGGTGCGTCAACGCGCTGCATCGTCAGCGGCGACGCGCCGGGAGAGGCGTCGGCTCATCTGCAGGGTTGGCTGGTGGCAGCGTGTGGCGAGCGGGTGCGGAAGTGGGCAGAGCGGTGCGGCTGCCTTCGCCAGCGGCGAGGGCGGGGCTGCGTACCGGCGCCACCGCCCGGAGCAGACGCTGCTCTACCAGGTGGTGTCACGCCACTATCGAGAGTTCGCGGCGTTGATGGAGGCCGAGGACCGCCCGCTGCCGGGTTTCGTGTGCCGGGAGTTCGAGGCGTACCTGAAGTGCGGTCGTCTGGAGCACGGGTTCCTGCGTGTGCGCTGCGAGGACTGCCGGGCGGAGACGCTGGTGGCGTTCTCATGTAAACGTCGGGGATTCTGCCCAAGCTGCGGTGCACGTCGCATGGTGGATACGGCGGCGCTGCTGGTGGACGAGGTGCTTCCCGAGGTGCCGATCCGCCAGCGGGTGCTGAGTGTGCCGTTCCCGTTACGGTTTCTGTTCGCCCGCGAGCCCGAGGCGATGGGGTCGGTGCTGCGGATCGTGGTGCGGGCGATCGAGGGGTGGCTGATCGCGCGCAGCGGGCACACGCGGGCGGAAGCGCAGG